>DUZB01000292.1 GCA_013349725.1 Deltaproteobacteria bacterium
ATAAATCGTCTCGCCGTCGATCGTCACGATGCGCACCCCCAGGGGGGATTCATCAAGGGAATGGCGGAAGTTATCTTCAACAAGCTGGCGGATAGACCTTTCATCTTTTCAGGGGTCATTTCGGAAAACGCTTCAGTACTGCCGGCTTCTCTAACAAGTTCCTTTTCCGCGCGCTGTTGGAGTTTCAGATCATCGGGCGTGTCTTTCATCGTTCCCATCGTTTCCTCACTTATTTCTCGGTCAACCATACAACCACCAGCTTTCTAAAGAGTTGTAGATGGGGCACTGAGACTTTCTTGCATTAAGTTAGCATCGAGAATAGGCCAGTTTTCAATAGATTTCAAGAAGTTTATCAGCCAAAAATGGTAAAACGCTCAACGCAAGGATAGATATGCCAGCCTTGAAGCCATTGCTTTCAATCCCATGGTCCAATTTTACGATATCCTCACGGGAAATGAGAAAGATCTTCAACAAAAATAACAAATTGGAAAAATTCACACAGATATAAGATATAGTATTTGCAAAAAAGGCGCTTTGAAGCTCAGCCCGCTGACTGATCTTGACAATATTTCAGGTCTTGGAAATGCTGAGGTATCTTCTTGCTAAAACAACCGCTATAGCCTGTGAAATTCGTCTCGGTTTCAGGTGAAAAATATGTTCGCGTTGGGTTGATATAACAAAGATCCCCTTTACGCAAAGGGGGACTCGGAGGGATATGAAACGTCTGTTGTCGGCTACAGCAGTATCCGGTTTTCGGGGGAACGAGATTCACCGGCCGATATTACACGAATGGCCGGCCTTCCCTTGACGGGGCACTTATTTTCGCAAATACCGCACCCCACACAACGTTTCAGGTCTACGAAGGGAAGCTTGACTTTCACTTTCTTCCCGTCGGCGCCTGCGATACTTTCTTCTCTCAGATAAATGGCTTTGGGCGATGTGGGGCAGTGTTCCTCGCAGACGATGCACGGGCCATTGCCGGACCAGGGCAGGCATCGTCCCCGATCCAGATATGCAGACCCGATTCGAACCGGCGCCTGAATCTTTTTCTTGACGGCTAACTTTTCGATCGCTCCGGTGGGGCACACGTTTCCGCACAACGTGCAGGTGTATTCACAGTAGCCCCCGGTCATTACCAGAACGGGCGTCCAGAATCCTTCAAAACCGGCTTCCGCCCAGGTGGGTTGAATGACGTTGGTGGGGCAGACCTTCATGCACAGGCCGCAACGCTGGCACCGTGCAAGAAAATCGGATTCCCGGAGGGACCCGGGTGGACGAATCAGTTCGGGAGGCGAAACCTTGTACATTTTTCCGTCCAGTTTCCCGAACAGCGGAACCGAAAGTCCGGCCACAACGCCGCCAAGGAATGCCCGTTTCCCCATATCGATCCCTGGCGCCCGTTCCATAGGCCATTTGAAATGGAAGGACAGGGCCTTTTCCCTGCAACTGTCCTGGCAATTAAAACATGCCAGGCATTCGGCGTTCTGCCAGACTATGCCCGGCTCACAGGAAGCAGCCCCCTGACAGCTTTTCACGCAGGCGCCGCAATGGGTGCATTTACTTTCATCCTTTTCCAGCCTCAGAATGGGGTATCTTGAAAAAACAGCAAGAAGCGCGCCCAGGGGGCAGAGCACCCGGCACCAGAAACGGGGCTTGATTCGGTTGAGAAACAGGATGACCAGGAAGAGGGCGCCGATGAGGAGCCCGGCTTGAAACGCCTTATATCCATAGCCGAATACGGGCGCGGCGAGATTTTCAGCGGTGTACCCGATCGTGTTGAAAAGTTTAATATCGCTCTGTGCCAGTCCCTTGAATAGGGTCGAAAGACCGATGCCGATGCCGGGAAAGACAGAGAGCGCCAGACTGCGAAAGAGGGTGGAAATGGGATCGAGCAGGCCGCTGTAATTCATCCCCAGCACGGCGGCAACCAGGATTGCAGTAAGCAGAAAATATTTGATTTTCCGGTCATCCTTCTTTTGATTGGCCGCCATGAGCGTCTTGCCCTTAAGGGCCGGTCTGAAGGCGCCCGCCATATGATTCAGGGTCCCTAAAGGGCAGATGAAACCGCAGAAAAAACGACCCAGAAAAAAGGTGGCAACCACCAGGGCCATGGCCCAGCCAAAACCTTCTATCCAGCGGCGCTCGGAAATCCCTGAAGCAATCCAGGCCAGCGGATCCAGGTGGAAAAAAAAGGAAACCGGTTGGGAAAGTTCGATACCCTTGGCCTCCGAAGATACGAGGGAGTAATCGAAATAGGCATCCGGAGGAAGGCGGGTTTCCACTACCAGAAAAACAAAAAAAGCCAGAAAAAGCGCCTGACAGGTGCGCCGGAGCCAGATGAGATGTCGGAATTTCACAGGGAGACCCGGATCTGTCTGATTAGTTTGAGATCACTGGCGCCGAGGCCCCGTTCATTCCCCAGACGGATAAAACCCACATCTTCCGGCTTCATTCCGAACAGCAGCGCGGCCTTTGCATCTGCCGCCACCGGATCATTGCTCAGAATGAGTCGATTGGACGCCCGGACGTCCGATTCGCTCCCGCCTGAAGGTCCGTTTGCAATCATGATCCGCGTAGCATCGATGAGGGTTACAGTGGGTTTAAAAAACTGGGCAAGGTCAACGATGGTCTCGTGTATATCCTGGTGAAGGGCGTTGCGCCTGCCCCCCACTCCACCGATCCAATTCTTCATCCCAAGGGTCAGCTCACTCAATGCATGCACTTTGGCCACCGGAAGATTGATCACTTTATCCGCTTCCACCATGGGGGTGAAAACCGGCCAGTCCTTCAATCTCTGTCCATGCAGATTCATCTCCTTCATCATGGAATCACGGGGATAGACCAGTTCGGCGCCGGTTTTTTCAGCTACCTTCCCAACTCCGGTTACGGCAAAACACCTTCGGGCATCATGAATGGTGTTGTCTGCAATACGAACCTTTTTGGCGCCGGCTTCCTGGCACAGTTCAATCACCGCTTCAAGGACTTCAGGGTTGGTGGTGGCGGCCAGTTGCGGGGCCCTGGCCCAGGAGATATTCGGCTTGATCACCACCACATCCCCTTTGGAGACGAAACGGCCTATTCCACCTGCTGCATCAAATACCTTGCGCGTCAAGTCCTTGACCGAATACCCGGTCTTTTCTCCTACCCCTTCCACGAGCCACCCGGATTTTTCGGTTTCCCCTAACGCCGTACCGGGAATAAACGGATTTCCTATCCCGCCCACCAGAACAACGCCAAAGGAAAGTTGGAACATTTTATGTATAGATTCTCTGCGTGTTATAAATCGGTCATTCATGGTTAGCCTCCTTTATCCCAACCTTCACCCCGTTCCCGTCTCCCGCGGAAACCTGATAGTGAAGGTCGATCCTTTATTCACTTCACTCTGAACGGCAACCGAGCCACCGTGGGCCTCAACAATGGCTCTCACCAGACTCAGGCCTAACCCGAGGCCCCTTTTGGATCGGCTCCTGTCTCCCCTGTACAGGCGGTCCCATATCTTTCCGATGTCTGTGGGGGCTATCCCCATGCCCTGGTCTGAGACGGTAATAGTCGTATCCTTCTCGTTTTGAGAGGCCGAAACGGATATCTGCTTTTCGGGCATGCTGTATTTGATGGCATTGTCTATGAGGTTGGCAAAAACCTGCTGTAACCTGGTCTGATCCGCTCGAATAGCAAGCGCTTCCGGCAGTTTCAGATCGATGGAAATCTGTTTATCCTCGGCCACAATCTCATAGAGGTCCACCACCGATCGTAACATATCGGGTACGGAAACGTCTTCGATGTTCAGCCTCATGGTCCCGGTTTCCGCTTCCGCCACGTCCATCAGGGCATTAAGCATGGTCAACACCCTCTCCGATTCCTCCATGCAGTCCGCTAATGCCTCCTGACAGGCTTCTTCATTTTCCGGGTTCTGAAGGGCCAGTTCAGCAATCCCTCGAAGGCGCGTCATGGGCGTTCTCAGGTCGTGGGCCACATTGTCCAGCGAGTTATGCATGGCTTCGATGAGGGTATNATTTTTGTCTAACATCTGGTTGAAAAGGGCCACCAGTTCATTCATTTCGCCCTTTTCACCCCGGACAGGAACCCGGAGGCTCATCTTTCCCGTCTTTAAAATGTCTTTGACGGTTTGTATCAGATTCCGGAGGGGACGGATTGCCCGGAATGTCAGGAAACCGCCTCCAAGGATTCCGAGAAGAAGGATCGGAATGATAAAGATGACAAAAACGGTCTGAAAGTAGGCCAGCAGTTCCCTTCGTTCGACGGTGCTTTTCCCCACCTGGATGGTAAGTCCGTCACCCAGCGGGGCGACCCCGACCGCCCACAGTCCTTTTTCAGCCTGCCCTTTGATGGATAACCAGAAATCTTTTTCCGTAGAGTGGGGGATCCTGAGTTGACTGTAATCAAACCCGTCGAATCCGCGGGGAACGCTGACAAACATTACCTGGTTCCGGGGACCAATGATCCGCACAAAAAAGATATCACGCGTCCTGTCGCTCTGCTCATCAAAACGGGCCTTCAGCGCTCGGAGCCCTCCTTCCTGGTACCATGCCCGGTATTCCTCGATCCTGTTGTGAATGATTTCCCGTGCGCGCTGGTCGATGAGGTTGTCGATCAGGTAGTAGGCGATGATAAACAGGCCTGTGGAACTGATGACAAAAAAAAGCGCGTAAAGAAGGCTCAATTTGAGGCTGAAGGTTATTCCAGCCCTATCTTTTTTCCTTAAGAACATATCCCATTCCCCTGACCGTATGAATCATTTTGTCGGAGAAGTCTTTATCGATCTTGTTTCTCAGACGGCAAACCAGGACATCCACCACATTGGTCTGGGGATCGAAGCTGTAGTCATAGACATGCTCCAGGATGGATGTCTTGGATATGATGCGTCCCTTATTCCTGATAAGATATTCAAGCAGTGCAAATTCTCTTGCCGGAAGGCCTATGGCACAGTCTCCACGGGTGGCCTCCCTGGTCAGCAGGTCAACGGTAAGATCGCCCGCGCATAGCTTAGAGGGCTCGGAAACCCTGGTCGACCGTCGAATGAGGGCCTGTACCCTGGCAAGAAGTTCGGAAAAAGAAAACGGCTTCGTCATATAGTCGTCCCCGCCGCTCTGCAACCCTTTCACACGGTCATCCACTGAACGTTTGGCACTCAATATGATAACGGGGGTGGCAATCCTTTTTTCCCGAAGGCGCTCGATGAGGGAAAGCCCATCCAGCCCGGGCAGCATGATATCCACAACCGCCGCATCGTAGGGTTCAGTAGATCCCATGTGAAGCCCGTCAACGCCGTCTGGAGCCACATCTACTGCAAATCCTGCTTCTTTTAGCCCTTTTGAAATAAAAGAAGCGATTTTCTTGTCGTCTTCAACAACCAGTATCCTCATGACAGAACCTTCTAAGTGAATAGTGGTCAGTGATTATTAACCAGTGACCAATGACCGATGACTTTCAAAAATCCTTGATATTACATCTATAGATCGGATATTACACAAGACAGGCCGTTCAGTAAAGCGCTGAATGCAGTTTTCGGCAGATTCAGGTTCCAGTGCCGCTTACCCGCTTATCAACGGGATTCGACCAGGGAAAAAAGTTCCGTGCCTTGTGGGATAGCACTATCTACTGCTCACTGACCACTGACCACTGGACTTTCATGCGAGGTTTGAAGCCATCGAAAAAATATATGGAAAAATAACCGGTCTTAAATCCAGCCAGCACAACCTTTTGCAGAAACTGTATCGCAGAAGGGTGAATCCCCATGAAATCATCTCCCAGGAGTTGACCCGTCAGCTGAGCGCCATTTCTTA
This sequence comes from Deltaproteobacteria bacterium, assembly GCA_013349725.1. The sequence goes on from DUZB01000292.1 coordinate 5,805, forward strand.
CGATATCAGACGTCAAGTCGCCGTTCTCATCACTAGAAAGGGAGAAATCGCCTATGTAATCGCAGGGGATCACAATCGCATCCAGATTCCCGATCTGAACAGGGTTCGGCTGGGTACCGATAGACTCGTGGGATTGCGCTGCATTCATACCCACCTCAATGGCGAACCCCTCTCCACGGAAGATGAGACGGATCTTGTGCTTTTAGGGCTGGATATGATGGTGGTGATCGAGGT
>DUZB01000134.1 GCA_013349725.1 Deltaproteobacteria bacterium
TTTTTTCTTGACTGAAGCATCGTCCTTGCGTACCCTGGAAAGAAATTTTGGGGGGACGAAATGTTTTTCAGGGAAAATCGCTCGAAGAATGCCAAACTGCCCGTATTGCAATTGGTCGAAAATGTTCGAACTACGCGAGGCCCAAGGGTTCGTATCGTGGTATCTTTGGGTACGGGGTTTAAAATTCCGAAATCTGATGTTAATTACCAGATATGGATTACGTTCTGCCGATGTCAAAACAATGAAGCTGTCCAATTTGCGCTGGAACGAAAATGTAATTGAGATCATACAGAACAAGACGCAGAATCCGCTGCAATTACCGTTATTACGTGATGTCGGGTGGACCACCACAGATAGGACAGAGTCCTGGATCGTCACAAACTGAGATGAGCACTCCTGACGTGCCTAACATTTGCTGTTGGCTCCTATTGCGCACTGTCTTTATCAGGTTCCTCAAGTTTGCCAGCGTGTTGAGTTCAACTCCGCCGTTTTTTTTAATGTATCTATACCATATTGGCCGAAAACCTGCTCTACCTGCCTTGTCGTAACAGAACATCCTCGCGCTGTGAGGCGCTGTGAGATAAGTATTGGAGCAATACGCAATTTTCCAGCATGAATGGTTTCGATGAGCACCTCAATGACTGTCGTAATCGGTAGGATGTCGATCCCTTTATCCGACTCTGCCAGTTGCATACGTCGCTGTGAAGTTTGCTCGGCTGCTTTACCAGGCTCCGTGCTTATATACAGGTATGCTTGCTCAATATGTTCCCTGCGAATACAGCCTTCACGCACAAGACTGAGCAACGTATTGTGCACCTTGACACGGAGCATATGGTTCAGTTCTGTATGGGTAAATCCGGAAGGGGCTGTCTCAACTATCTTCAAAACCGTAGCTTTGAGCGTCCCCTCTTTGGAGAAACCGATGCCTTGATGCACCCATAACCCGTAATCATCGAACTGTGGGATATGGGCCAATGTATAAAAACTCCCAGCATGGGTATAGCTGGAAAAATAGTCAAGATCTTTGAGGCGCCGAAAAATACTCATGCGAGATTTTGTGTCCAACGTTCGAGAGAGGGTATCCAGATCAGTAACTGGAACCCGGCGAAAAAGCCTTTTGATTGCCTTTGTCGAGGCGACTTTGTCCAACATGTGCAGATCCTGATACAATTAGGATTGATTGCATACAGAATAATCACCATTGTATCACAGATGAGCGGCAGTGTCAATACCTCGATCCAATAAATTCATATAGTTAGCAATCCATTGAAGTTTTTCAGACAGAATAATTGATACATTTGGGACGATCTATTGCATAAATTAACATTTATTTTCAGATAGTTACAAAATCCAACCGAATAATGACGCGGTAGGCTTATATTGATAACCCTTTCCTGAAATCTGCCTCCAAAAGCATTCCCACGGCTGCACATTCCAGTCCGAACGGAAGATAGCCCGCATAGCCGAGAACAGGCATTTCAAAAATGAGGAATTTCTGCACATACGGAACAGCATATTCCCATCTCGCAAGGCTCCAGTAATTCCACATTTCCCAGAAAAACCCGCAAAACAGCGCTGCCGCCGCCGAAGAAATAACGCTCCTCCAGTCTCCTGACCTTACGCTATCCAACACATGCCGTTCTTTTAAAAAAACTTGTACGGCCGTAAGGATCAGTAAAGGCGAGATCCATAACAGCGGGAACAACCCATCGGGCCATACGCCGATCCAGGCCAATCCGGCGCCTGCAAACAGCAGAACGCCCAACGCAATAAGGCGAGGTCTTTTAAAACGGATAGGGGTAAAGCATTTGAATCCGTTTTGGACCCATGGTGCACCGCCAATCCATTCCCTGGTCCCTAATACAGCCGGAAGAACTGTGGAAAAAGAAAGGGTGGCGTAAAGAAAATACTCCCAGGCGTCAAACCGGACGCCCACGTAATGCCAGTTCTGAACGAACCGGTTCAAGTATTCAAAAGACAACCAGACCTATCCGAATGGCGTCGGATATTCCTCCACGACCTGAAACTTCTCCGGATAAAGGGTGAGATCGACAGCCCGAAGAGCATGCCGGCCATGACGCCAAATTTCAGAATCCAGTTGCGGAACAAACGAACCCTATTTTTCGATCTGACTCAGTCGGAACTGGTAGTAAGCGTCTCGCAAAGCAATATAAGGATCGAGAGAAGCTTCTTTCAAGGCTTCATATTCGCCGATGCGCAGCGACGTGCTGTTGACAATATCAACGGTCCTGGCAAAGATATTCGGCCACCATTCATCCAGGAGGTAATTGAGGGGATTCATGTATAGCTGGCCTCCCCAGCCGACTGCGCCCCTGAGTGTTGTGGGGCCAAGCAAAGGCAGATCCAGGTAAAAACCGGGGCCAATGCCGTAAAAGGCCAGGACCTGCCCCAGATCCTCGTCTTGAAGGGGCATATCCAGTGCGATCTTTGCCACATCCTGAAAACCTAAAAAACCGGCGGAGGTATTGACCATAAACCGGGTCAACTCAATGCCAACCCCTTTGAATTTACCCTGCAGGAGGCAACTGACTGCCCGGACAGGCATCATCAGGTTGGAAAAAAAGTTGCGGATGGATACCCTTGCAAGAATGGGCAGCGCTATTTCATATCCCTGGCCAATCGGCTTAAGGAACCAGAAATAGAGTTTGTCGTTAAAATGGAAAAAGGCACGGTTCACAGGTTCCAGCGGGTCAGGAAGAGGCGATTGAGATTTTCCTTCCTCCATCCAGTTATCCTCCTCCTGCACCTGCTTTTTCGGCCCTGCCTCCGGCGGCGGTTCTTTTTGGGAATCCTGGAGGCCGGCCACCTTCAAACCCTGCTCGCCTTCTAAACGAACTCCCGCCGAAAAGCTATCCCCCGGGGAATGTGAACCGGTAATCTCGTGGGCCTCCGTCTCTGCCTGGAAAGGGTTTTCACCCTGAAAAGAGGCAGGAATTTCTGAAATGCCCCAGGCAAGAGACGTGCAGCATAACAAGAACAGGATGCAGGAGAAAAAAAGAGCCGGCACACCAAAGAGGGGAGTCAAAAGGCTGCGATCTTTCCTCAGCGCAGCATTTCTCTTCGCAACAGCATCTCCCGAAAAATGCAACAAAGCCCTCATTTCTCTACCTTCTCTCTGAGTTTATCCACAAGCTCTTTGTAAGAGTTTTGGACGATGATGCTGTTGAACTGTTTTCGGTAATTATTGATGAGGCTCACCCCTTCAATGGAGATGTCATAAACCAGCCAGTTATCGCCATCCTTCTTGACCCTGTACAGGACTGAGATTTCCGTATCTTTCTTTGTCACGATCTTGACGGAAACCGTTGCGTATTTTTCATCCACAACCTCATCAACATAAAGGACCTTCTCACCGGAATAGCCTTCCACTTTATCCAAATACGTGCGCTCAAGCAATTTTCCGAACAGATCGATAAATTCCTTTTTTTCCTCCTCCGTTCTTGCCGACCAGTGCCTGGCTAATGCCCTTTTTGACATCTCTTCCCAATTAAACCGCTCATCAACAGCAGCCCTGATCAATCCGGCCTTTTCCTTTTTCTTATCAGGAGTCTTCAGGGCAGGATCGCTGACGATGGCGATGATCTTGTTGGTTGTATCCCTCACGCCCTCCATTGGCGTGCCACCGTAGGTTGCAACCGGGCTGCACAGGATCAGGATAAAAAAGAAAATTGGGGCTAAACTAAGGCGCCTGCAATACATATATGCCTCCTTTGACAGTTGGGACTTGGTTCAAACATCGGCCATTAAGTTATTTTCTTACTCATAATCTTAATCGTAATCATAATCGGGCAGCTCTGAAATAGGCTGTAAAAGAGTATGATTATGATTACGATTACGATTATGACTTTCCGAACGTACTTTCGAATGATGGGATCAAGTGGCCCAAGTTAGGAGCACGTCCTTAAATCTTCCCGAAAACATAGCCTGATATGAGCTGTTCCAGATCAACCGGAGCCTGTGTATCCCTGATCCGGTCTCCCGGCTTGAGGATTTCTTCGGAGCCCCCCGGAGTGATCTCCACATATTTTTCTCCGATCAATCCCCTGGTTTTAATAGACACAATGGCATCTTCCTGAATCTTCAGGCCGTCGGGTATGTCCATGGATACTCTGGCCTCATAGTTGTCCAAAAGAACCCCTTTCACCCGCCCCACGTCCACACCTGCGATAACCACGGACGATCCCGGCTTCAACCCTCCGCTATTAGAAAAGACGGCCTCCAGTTCATATCCTCCACTCCCCGGGAAATCTATCCCGCCAAGTTTCACGGACAGGTAACCAAGGCAGACAATGCCTATGATCATAAAAAATCCCACGGCCAGCTCCAGATCAAATTTCTTCATCGGTGTTCCCCCTTTGCTCCTTCACTTCCCATCCGTATCCGCCAACAAATGCCCGGATGGTGGGATCTTCCAAAGACATAAATTCCGGCGGAGTCCCCTCCCCCAGGACTTTTCCTTCATGCAGCATAGCCACCCGGTCTACGATCGAAAACACATTGGGAATTTCATGGGTTACTATGATTCCTGTAAACGAAAACCTCTTGTGACAGGAATCAATCAGTTTGAGGATAGCATGCCCTGTCACAGGATCAAGGCCGGTAGTAGGCTCATCAAAGAGCATGATCTCCGGGTCCATTACCAGGGCTCTGGCCAGAGCCGCCCTCTTAACCATCCCTCCACTGAGCTGGGAAGGATATTTGTGCTCTGATCCGGAAAGCCCTACACTGTCCAGCTCCTTCATGGCCCTGCTCTGTACGAGCTCGTCGCTGAGATGGGTTTTTTCCTTTAACGGAAACGCCACGTTTTCAAGGATGTTTAAAGAATCAAAAAGCGCCCCCCCTTGGAAAAGGAATCCCAGACGGCTTCGCAGGGCGCGCAGCCTGCCCGCTTTTGCAGTAGCCATGTTTTCACCATGTATGAGCACCCTTCCGCTGTCCGGTTTCATCAGGCCCGCCACGTGCTTTAAGAGGACGCTTTTTCCGCAGCCACTTCCCCCGATAAGGCAAAGGACTTCCCCCTTTCTAATCTTGAGAGATATGCCTTTCAGCACTTCGTTCCCATCAAAGGATCTGCGGAGCTCTTCGATCTCTATCATGACAAATGCTTTCCTCAGATAATCAAAAAAGGATGGAGGTCATAAAATAATCCCAGACAAGAATCAGGACCGACGACAGGACCACCGCCTCGGTAGTAGCTCCGCTCACACCCTCTGACCCGAATCCTTCAAAAACGCCCGCATAGTAACCCTTGAAACAGCAGACCCATGCGATAATGACGCCGAAGCTGAAAGACTTGTAAATCCCTTCCATGACATCATCGATCTTCACATAGTTTGCCATTTCGCCAAAGTAGGTGCCTGATCCCACTCCAAGGAGTTTACCGCCGATAAGATAACCCCCGAAAATCCCCATGACGTCAAAGATGGCGGTCAAGAGCGGCAGAGAAATCATGGCTGCCAGGAGATTGGGAACAACAAGGTACCGATAGGGGTTCAGCCCCATCAGTTCCATGGCGTCAATCTGCTCACTCATTCGCATGATGCCTATTTCGGCAGCAATAGCCGAACCCGCCCGGCCCGTCACCATGAGTGCAGAAATTACCGGGCCCAGTTCCTTGATCAAGGCCAGACCGACCATAGGCCCTAAAAAGGCATCCGAACCGAATCGATTCAGCGTGTAGTATCCCTGAAATCCAAGGACCATCCCGGAAAACGCGCCTGTAAGAATAATGACGAACACGGAGCGAAGCCCCACAAAGCGGATCTGCTTGAGTAGCCGCAAAAACTTCAGCGGAGGGGTTATCATATAAAATAGCGCCTTGAAAAAAAACAGGCCCATGATCCCCATTCTTCGAAGGTACTCCAGGGTAAACGCCCCTAATTTTCTAATTCCTGTCATGGCGGCAAGTTTGTCAGAACCGATCCCGAATGTCAAAATCTTTCTGGGGTTGATAATCATTTTGG
>DUZB01000178.1 GCA_013349725.1 Deltaproteobacteria bacterium
CCACGTACTCCCGCATACAAAATATCCCATCTTCTCGAAGGGCACTATTTATTTCCAAGAAAAGTCCTTCCAGGCGCTCAATGTGGTGAATTGTTCCTATTCCCATGATAAAATCGTATGCGTTTGCCTCACCAACCCCATCCACATTGAGATCCNTACGATTATATTCGATAATTCCTTCCAGNCCAAGCCTATCAGTTAGCTCCTNTTGGCGTTTCAAGAGTNCGTCCGCTATATCTACCACCAACAGCTTTCGAAATGCCCCGGTTCGGGCCAAGGAATTTGCGGGGGTATGTTCTCCATACATGCACCCTATAACTAAACCGTTGAGATCCTCCATCTTCTTCCCTTCAGGGAAAAAAGAGGCCAAATACTGAATAATATCTTTTCCATTCGCCATCATCAATGCCTGATAGATTTGCACCTCTTCAAGCAACTCCCAATAACACTTAAATCCTTCTTTTGAATAAGCGGTATCGGAACGATTCCATTTTTCAACGGTTCTTTCCGCATTGTTGGTATTTCCGTCGGCTTCCCTCATTCTAATCCTGCCCCTGAATCCACGCGTTAAATCAATCCATGCCCGCTTTAACAACTTTTTCATATTTTCATATCCTTATACCACTGATAGGTCTTCTTCACACCTTCCTCCAATGGTGTCTCCGCCTGCCAGCCAAGGCCGGTTAATCTGGAAACATCCAGGCGTTTGAGCGGGGTTCCATCGGGCTTGGTGTGGTCAAACCTGAGATTTCCTTTAAAATCAACAACCTTAGCAACTATTTCGGCCAGCTCACCAATCGTCTGGTCTTTTCCAACCCCCACATTGATGGTATTGCTTTCCTCATAATGATACATCAAAAAAAGGCACGCGTCGGCCAGGTCATCCACATAGAGAAACTCACGCTTAGGCGTACCCGTACCCCAGACTTCCACGGAATCGTCGTTTCTCATTTTTGCCTCATGAAACTTCCTGATCAGGGCAGGGAGGACATGGGACGTCTTCAGGTCAAAGTTGTCACCGGGGCCATACAGATTGGTCGGCATAAGGCTGATGAAGTGCGATCCATACTGTCGGTTGTATGCCTGGCACATCTTTATGCCGGCAATCTTGGCCACGGCATAGGGTTCGTTGGTAGGCTCCAGATAACCGGAAAGGAGGTATTCTTCCTTCATGGGTTGGGGGCAGTTTTTCGGATAAACACAGGAACTCCCCAAAAAGAGGAGTTTTTTGACCCCGTACAAATGGCATGAATGAATGACATGGGTTTCCATTGCCAAATTCTTATAGATGAAATCAGCAGGAAAGGAGGCATTGGCCCAGATACCTCCCACCTTTGCCGCGGCCATAAACACATAGTCCGGTCGCTCCCTGTCAAAAAAATCTTCCACCTCGCGCTGTCTGGAAAGGTCCAGCGTTTCGTGGGTGCTGAACACAATATTCCGGTAACCTTCTTTTTGAAGCCGCCGCAATATGGCCGATCCCACAAGACCTTGATGGCCTGCAACAAAAATTCTTGATGATTTTTCCATTCTTGACACTCTATTAAAAAGTCAGTTGGAGCGATTTCTCTCGCTTCAACCTACTGATTTTAATAATTCGGTCCTATATTTTGCGAATTTTGCGCCTTTTTGCGGCCAATAGATAATGGCATCTTTTAAACTCACTGCAAAACCAAGGCGTCCACCACAACGGTCCCGCCTGCAATCGTTAGGGAACCGACTGTCGTGTAAGCGCCCTGCACTGAAAACGAGGCATCCCATCCGCCTTCAAGGGTAACCGCCTTATGCACGGCCGATGTGAGCCTTTCGTCAAAAACACCTTCTGATATCTTTATGGTAGTTCCTGAATTCACTGCATCAAGAGCATCCTGAATTGAAGAATAGCAGGGACTTTTTCCACCGCAAACACCAGCTGGTTCAGCATAGGCAACCGACCCACCGCCCTGCAGTGACGCCACTGCCTGGCCCAGATTCACCCGCGGCTTGGTGATGCCGACCTTTTCATCGGTCAGCAGGTCACCCGTATCCGAAAGGGTGGCTTTTACCTCGCCCGGGGTCAAAAAGGAGCCGGAAATCGCCATGGCCGCGCTTTGAAGGGCGGCCGCTGCGCCGGCCCCATAGGGAGAGGCGGCCGATGTACCGCCAAACCCATTTGGCGTATCCCAATATCCACCGCCCAGCTTTGTGGTGGTCGCCCAATTGGAAGGCGCCAGAAGATTCAGAAACAAAGCGCTGTTGGAATAGGTTGCCACCTGATCCGCAAACGCTGGCGCGTCAACAAAATATTTTTCATCACATGGCGGTCCAGACGTTCCAACACAGGAACCGTAGCTGATGCATCCCACCCATCCTTGGGGCGGGTTTTGCCCGAGATCCGCATCATACACAGCACCAACGGAAATCACGCTGGAAAGGCAGGCCGGAGCGCCCAGGGAATCGCAGTAGCCGTCATTTCCCGCAGAAACAAACAGGCTTATTCCTGCCGCCGCCACATTTCCTGCGGCAGCAGCATAGGCCCTCAAGGTATTGTCGCAGGAACCAAAATACCGTCCCCCTCCAAAACTGGTACTGACGACCAGAATCGGGTTGTCGGGATCATCATATTGATGCGCAATACACCATTCCCAACCCTCGATCAAATCGGAGTCATAGGCGCTGCTTTCTCTGCCCCGAGTAATCTTGACGGCGTAAAGTTTAGCGTTATAGGCGACTCCTCCAATATAATCTCCAACGGCCCCCGGGTTGCCTGCTGCAATACCTGCGCAGGCAGTGCCATGTCCCTGAAGATCCATGGGATCATTGTCATTGTCCCCGGTATCGTAACCGCCGATGACCTTGCCGTTGGGAAAACCGCCCCCGCCAAGGCTGGGATGGTTGTAGTCAATCCCCGTATCACAGATGGCGACCGCCACCCCGCTTCCGTTATAAAGGTTTCTGACCCCGGAAGCGTTCATCAGGGGAATTCCCTGGGCCAGATTGGGAAAGAGCAGGTTGTCCTTTTCAATGGAAAGTACGTTGTCGTCTCTAACCAGCGCCTCTAACCCTTCGAGAGTAACCTGCGCCGAAAACCCGGCCATGTACGTGAAACGATGGATCGTCTTCACCTGCATCGGATCAAAGGTCCGGAGGACCCGCTCTATCAACGCATGGACACGGTTGGCCACCCGTTCCCGGTTGTTACGCTGCTTTAAGCTGTTGAACGCGTCAACCGTTTTATCTTCCCGCAGATTTATAATGACCCGGGTTGCTGTGGTTCTGTTTTCTATAAAATCCTCTAAAACGCTGCGGGGCTTTATGATCCTGGGGCTTTCAAGTAAATCGTTTATCATCTTTGTTGAAACACCTTCCGATGCGATTCCGATTTCCTCTGCTCCTTCCGCCGAAGGGTCAAGCATGAGTGAAAGGGAAATTACAAAGACAATCCCTATTAGAGAAAAGATCCGTTTCATTCCGGGTAGACTCCGTGGTCTTTCAGCGTGAGAAAGGGCCTTATTTCTGCTCAAGCGCCTCGATCTTCCTCGACAATTCAACAATGGTCTTCTGCTGATCCTGGACCACCTTCGTCAGCACTGCAACCACATCCATAGCACTCATTCCTTTCCGGTCCGTTGATGCCACAAGGTCCGGGACATCTTCCGCAATAAACCCCACATGCCTTTCTTTCGGATCAGCCTTGTACCTGAATTGTACGGGTTGAAGAGCCGTCAACGTCTCCACTGCTTCTTCTCTGGTAAGAGCCTTGATATCCTGCTTATATTCCCTGCTGGAGGCATTGGTCCACACTCCACCCGCTGTAACGCGGGCGCCNCTGGCCATCTGCAGGGGATAACCTGGATAAGCGCCTAAACCCACATAACCGTCCGGAGCGACAACAAGGGATAGACTCGGCGCATCAATATTAATATAAACGGGCGATGCTTCATAACCGCCAAACCCCTGGCCTCTACGCTGTATCTGCATCCATTTATCGTCCAGAACAAAAAAGGCGCTTTTGTTCCCTTCGCCGGTTTCATCCAGCCAGAGTCCGGGCGCCTCACACTGTGACAGATAATAGGCATTCGTATGGGTAAACCCGGCATCTTCTACTCGGAATGTCGCGTTTCCCGATGCATCCTTCACAACCAGCCGATCCTCGGCAAATGTCACACCCGAGAAGGAAACATCCGCAAAGAACGCAAAAACCAGCCCGATCGATACAGGGATAAACAGACGAAAAAAATTCCGTCTTCCTTTTTTCCATATCTCCGGAACAGATGAGAACACTTTCATATCTCTCCCTCCAATCCATTGCTAATCCAAAAACCTTTCCTGCAATATTGATGAATCCGTAGAAATTCGAAACTCATCCGTTTTCGTCATTCCCGCGAACGCGGGAATCCAGGATAATCAAGCGCCTATGGACTCCCGCGTTCGCGGGAGTGACGGGTTTGTGGATTTTTTACGGGACCACCAACATTAAGACCTTCATCGCATTTTTCTACGGCTTTTTTTCATAACACAATACGATGCAGTAATCAATAACCATGATCCACGGCCGGCAATTGTCCTTATGGGACTGCTTTCATTTGAAGGCATGGCGCAACGAAGTCANAATAAGGACAGGAACGGATCTTCGGAAGAAGAAAAAAACGAGGAGGGAAAATCAAGAAAAAGTTGAGCCAAAAACCCTGTAGATGCCGAATTCAAAGGATATGAAAGGGTAGTTTTACAAGAGACTTGGATCACAACATGCAATGTTCCGCAGTAAGTTTTCAAATCTCATGGAGAAATATCTTTAGCACTCGCAAAGCGTTTAACCAAAACCGACATCACCGCCCCGGAAGCAGAACTTCCGGGGCGGTGATCAAGGCCCGTCTTTCTGAGCCCTGAGCAAAAGGAACTCTTCTCAACCAAGGTTTTACATGAGATTTTGCCGGCTGCTACAATCGACAGCCCGTGGTTTCAGGCATATCAATAAACGCCTCCATTGCTTCCTATAGCCGCATAATATTCAGCAATAGCGGCATCAAAGGAACCCAGACCACCATAAGCGATGGCCCACATCGAATCGGCACTACTATAGTAATCATAGGCGTTCCACGCATAATCCTCAGCGATTATTAAATAGTCGTAGGCAGAAACGCAATATTCCCAGGCAGGATAGGCATACGGGCCTGTGCCATAGTACGCATAATACTCCGCGTCAAGAATGTTTTCAACCGCATACCACATAAAATCATAGGCAGCATACAGGTAAGTATAGTCACCGGAAAGTAGTGCGAGGGCGCTGTAGTACTGGCTGTAGCCCTGATATAGATTGGCTACGGTTGCATAATAGGCTGATTCCCCTAAATCTCCTGCATTGGCAACATTTGCATTGGCAACCGGAAACAGAAATGCCATTATCAAGATAATCTTCGCAATTGTCCACTTTTTTTGTTTTTTCTTTTCCATCTTTTTCCCTCCTGTGGTTTAAAAAAAGGTTAGCAGCATAAAAAAAACTCCCTAACGTTTGTTAATGGATATCACCTCCCGCAATATTTCCCGCAAAAATTTTTATCGCAACCCACCCGGACCCCGTTCAGGTCCTCCGCTGCCCGGCAAAGGCGGCCTTCTCTTTGGCAGGGAATTCACAAATTTTTGATAATCTTCCTCGCTCAGGACCTCTCTCAGACTTTCCCGCAACTCCTCATCGCTTTCCCGTAAAACTTGCCTCATGGCCTCTCGATTGGGCAAAGAGCCATCTGAAGGAGGAGGGAGTTTTTCTCGGATCCGTCTCGCATGCTCCTCAAAAATCATGTTCACTTCATCGCGCTTTTCCGGCGGCAGATTTTCAAACCACTCCATCTGACTCCGCGCTCCTGCCCTGGAAGGGAGCAGGCCCTCTCTTCTGGGCGCCGCGACCGGATTGCTTCCAAAACCGGATGCAGGCTTAACGGTGTCGATCTTCTGTTCCAGAAAAGTGAGTTTC
>DUZB01000388.1 GCA_013349725.1 Deltaproteobacteria bacterium
CCTTTGACCATGTTGTGCCCTACCCGTCCGATTACGAGACTGTCCTTCAATCCGTTGAACTGACAACCTCATGGGCTCTAAGATCGCTGGAAAGGAAAAGCAACGAAAAACAGTCGCTTTTTGGCATCGTTCAGGGAGGGACATTTGAAGATTTAAGAGAGATGAGCGCCAAGCAACTGGTTGACCTCGGTTTTGACGGATACGCTTTGGGGGGGCTTTCCGTAGGTGAAGATAAAGAAACAAGGGGCCGCGTCATTCGGGAAACAATCCCCTTTCTTCCTGAAAACAAACCGGTTTACCTTATGGGTGTAGGGAAACCGGAAGATATCCTGGAAGCCGTGTTCCAGGGTGTGGACATGTTTGACTGTGTAATGCCCACACGGAATGCCAGAAACGGATCACTGTTCACCTCTAATGGGCGCCTGAATATCAAAAACGCCGGATATGCGGATGACCAAAGGCCGATTGACGAAAATTGTGGCTGTTATACTTGCACTAACTATTCCAGGGCATATCTCAGGCATCTTTATCTGGCACGGGAAATTCTGTCTTACAGGTTAAATACCATCCATAATCTGGCGCACTATTGTCGTTTTATGACAGATATCAGAAACGCCATTCTGGAGGATGGGCTTGTTGCATTCAGATCCGATTTCTATGAACAGCGAAAATTTGATTGTAATTGAAAAATTTAAACGTTAATTAAACCAAAAGGAGGTTTTCAAATGAATTCTATTGCGTATGCCATGGGCGGGTTGGGCGGAGGAACCGGAGGCGAAGGGGGAGGCGGATTCGGCGCCTTTGTTCCTCTCATCCTGATGTTCGGTATTTTTTATTTTCTGCTCATACGCCCTCAGCAAAAAAAGGCCAAACAACATAAGCAACTGCTGTCGTCTCTGAAAAAAGGAGACCGGGTGGTCAGTTCGGGTGGGCTTCACGGCGTGGTTACAGGAATGGCTGATGATGTAGTCACCATGGAAATCGCCCCGAAGATAAGGGTAAAGGTGTCACGAGGTTCCATTTCAGGCGTTCTGAACAGAGCACAGTAAACGCCGTTAAAACTCATGAATTCAATGGTAGGGAGTCACAAGTGTCAAAGAGCCTAACCTGGCGTACTGCGATTGCGTCGTTTGCTATTCTTGCTGCGTTTATTTATCTCATCCCTTCCCTCACAAGTGAGGTCCCGGGCTGGTGGTCAAACATCCTGCCCAGAGACAAAATCCATTTGGGGCTTGATCTGCAGGGTGGCATGCACCTTGTTCTCGAAGTGGAGTCAAGCAAGGCCGTGGAGAGCCATCTGGAAAGGGTCGTGGAAGAATTAAAGAGGGATCTGCGGAAGGACAAGGTCCGGTATACCGAACTGAAAAGAGATGGTACGGACGGAATCCTGATCACACTCATGCGCTCAGAGGATGAAACGGTATTCAAAGATCTCATTGCGGCGGGCTACCCGGATTTCACCTTCGAGTCCCTTGGGCAGAGCGAGGGAAGATCGAATGTACGGATTGTCATGGATTCAAAGGCCATTGACCGCGTAAAGCAAATGGCTGTGGATCAGGCGCTTGAGACCATTCGGAACAGGGTTGACCAGTTCGGCGTCAGCGAGCCCGAAATCAGCCCGCAGGGTGAAAACCGGCTGTTGATTCAACTTCCCGGAATTAAAGATCCTGAAAGGGCCATTGCCCTTATCGGAAAAACAGCGCTCCTGGAATTTAAACTTGTGGATGAAGAAAACAGTGTTGAAGAAGCACTCAAGGGAAACGTCCCTCCCGGTGATGAAATTCTCTATCAGGTTTCCGTGGATGAAAAAACCGGTCGGCAGAAAAAAACGCCCTGGCTTCTCAAGAAAAGAACCGCTCTCACAGGAGAATATATAAGCGATGCACGGGTGCAGATCGACAACAGGTATAACGAACCGTATGTATCCCTTTCCTTTGACGCGAGAGGCGCCAGGCTGTTTGAACAGATCACGGAGCAGAACATAAAGAAAAGGCTTGCCATTGTACTGGACAACAAGGTGAATTCGGCCCCGGTTATTCAGGACAAGATTTCAGGAGGCCAGGCACAGATCACCGGGCGATACACTACGAATGAAGCCCGCGATCTGGCGATCGTCCTGAGAGCGGGCGCCCTGCCGGCCCCCGTCACGATCATTGAGGAAAGAACAGTAGGGCCTTCTCTCGGAAAAGACTCCATCGAAAAAGGTTTCAGGTCCATGCTTATCGGTGGGGCCATCGTTATTGTGTTTATGGCAATCTATTACGGTTTGTCAGGAATCATCGCGGACATCGCGCTCCTGTTGAACATCCTTTTTATCATGGCGGGGCTCGCTTTTTTCGAAGCCACCCTGACACTGCCGGGCATTGCAGGAATCATTCTTACCATTGGAATGTCTGTAGATGCCAATGTGTTGGTTTTTGAACGGATACGGGAGGAACTGAGGTTGGGAAAAACCTCCAGGGCCTCCATTGAAGGGGGGTACGGCAAGGCCCTTGTCACCATTTTGGATGCACAGGTCACCACGCTCATCGCTGCCCTGGTCCTTTTTCAGTTCGGAACGGGCCCGGTAAAAGGGTTTGCCGTGACACTCAGCATCGGTATTATTGCCAGTCTCTTTACCGCGATTTTCGTTACAAGAATCATCTTTGATTATTTGTATGTGCAGCGAAAAATGAAAAAGATCCGCATCTAATTACAGATATAACATGGAGCGTTTAGATGGAATTTATTAAACCGGGAACCAACATCAACTTTATCGGAAACCGTAATATTGCTTTCGTCATTTCCGGCATATTTATCATTGCAACAATTTTCCTTCTTATCTGGAGAGGAGGCCCCAACTACGGCGTAGATTTTACCGGAGGAGTACTGATCCAGGTGAAGTTCGACGGCAAAACGAATACAACGGACATCAAGAACGCCCTGAAGCCAATTGAACTGCAGGACAGCATCGTACAGGGATTTGGAGAAGAAGGAGAATCAGAATTTCTGATACGAATTAATAAGACGGATATTGACCTGCCTACCCTCAGCAGCCGTGTGGAACAGTCTTTAAAGAGTGAACTGGGAAAAGGGGTTGATGTAAGGCGGGTGGAGATGGTAGGGCCGAAAGTCGGCTCAGACTTGAGGCAGAAAGCCCTGTTCGCCATTTTTTATGCGATTCTCTTCATCGCCATTTATATATCAGGGCGATTTGAACTCAAATGGCTGATGAGCATTATCATGGCGGTCTCTCTGGCGTTTGTGGTCTATATTACCTCCAGCCTCGGGATGAGCGTAAGCTGGTTGATCGTGATTGCCCTCATTGTAACTCTTGGCCTGTGTTACTTTTTGAATTTGAAATATGCCCTGGGAGCCATTATCGCTCTCGTCCATGATGTAACCATCACCATCGGTGTTTTCGCTCTTTTCGAGAGAGAAATCTCTCTTTCCATCATTGCCGCCCTTTTGACCATCGTAGGGTATTCCCTCAATGATACGATTATTGTTTTTGACAGAATACGGGAAAATTCGCGGCGATTTAGAAGACGGTCTTTTGAACAAACCATGAATATCAGCATAAACGAAACCTTAAGCCGGACAATCCTGACTTCCTCCACCACCCTGGTCGTTGTTCTGGCTCTCTTTTTCCTGGGCGGCGGCGTTATCCATGATTTTGCCTTTGCCCTTATGGTGGGGATCATTGTGGGGACGTACTCTTCCATATTTGTGGCAAGCCCCATTCTCCTGGTCTGGGAAGACAAAATCGGCGGCAATACGAAGGAAAAGGTTCCGATCGAGTGAGATCCACCTGTGCTGAAAAAATGCAAGGAAAATGAGGCACGCAGCAGTCTGGGCTTTTTGTTTGCGTGCCTGTTCGTATTGGCCCTTGTGGCCGCCGGTTGGTGGTTATGGAACCATATGACCTCCCCTTCCCCCCATCTCAACTTTATTGTCCTTACGATAAATGCTGAACCCAGAAAGGTCCTATCCGGGGAAACCGTCCTCCTCCATCCCAACGACAAGGTCAAGATCTCTGAGATTTCAACCAGCATCCCGCTGAACCTGAATATCCGGCTGGTAGCGGAAAATTTTGACGTAAACGCCCTTCGATTTGAAGAAATGCCCGTCGCACAACTTTTGCCGGAACAGGAGATTTTCAATCATTACACTTTCCGCATTCAGGCAAAACATTACAACGAAGACATGGGCTTTATGGTTTGGAATATACGCCCTTTTGCAGAGGATTGGCTGGACAAAGCCAACCGGATCATAGACGGCCATCTCCGCTTGAAGCTCCTTGAACGGGGGGTTGCTCTTCTCCCCGACCAGGATAAACTCAAACGCCGTCTCCTTGACGAGTATAAAGCACAGAAGAAATGGGAAAAAGCCTCCAGCCTTCTCGAAAAGATGAACGAGAAGGAAAAGAAACCAAATGTTTTAAAAGAATTACTGAACATATACGGCGAAACGGATAACAAAAAGCGGACCATTCAGGTTCTGCAAGATCTCGTAAAGATCGATCCGGAAAATGTTGAAGCCAGATTCCGCCTTGCTGCAGCTCTTGAGGAAAAGGGCGCCTTCGATCAGGCAATCCCGGAATATGAAAAACTGATCACAATAACGGATGAGCAGGACCGCCTGCTGATATACAAGAACCTGGGATATCTTTACACGGAAACCGGGAAGTGGAACGAGGCCATTGCCTGTTACCTGAAAGTCGCTGAATTAGATCAAAAAGACCCCAATATCTACTACAACCTTTCCTTCCTGTATGAAAAGATAAACGACCGGGAACATGCGGATTTCTATCTGGAAAATGCCATCACCATCAAATCGGATGATCTGGTCGGCAAGTTAAAACTCGCCCGCAATCTTTTTGAAAAGGGTGAAGACGAAAAAGCCGGAGTTTATATTTCCCAGGTATTAAAGAAAGACGGCGACAATCTTGAGGCCCTGGCTTTAATGGCCCGTCTGCTTGAAAAGACAGGGGATAAAAGTGCGCTCAAGTCCTTATACAGTCGGATTCTATCCCTCCAGGAAGCCAATCAAACGATTATTTATAACCTGGGAGTGTTGGAATATGAAACAGGCAACCTGGAAAAAAGCCTGTTTTATTTCAATAAATACACTGCCCTGCAACCCGGGGATGCAGCTGTTCACAGCATTCTGTTTGACATCTATAAACAGCAGAAAAATACAGACATGGCACTGAAACAGGCGCATATCATTCAAGCCATCAATCCTGGTGAAATCGACGCATACCAATATATTTTTGATCACTTGAAAGAAAAGCCCGATTTTGAAAACGCCATCCCTCTTTTTAAACAAGGCCTTGAATCCAACCCGAACAATACAGATCTCAAGGCCTATTTGATCACCTCCTATCTCATGACGGACAAAGAAAGTCTCGCCATAGTGGAGATGGAAAAACTCCTTGAAACGACCCCCGAGGATATTTCTCCTCTGCTGCAGGATATGTTTGATCAACTCAACAAAAAAGGGCTTTATCCCGATATCATCCTAATCATGGAAAAGGCGGCGAATGTTTATCCCAAAAAGGTGGCCCTGAAAGAGTACCTTACCGTCGCTTATCTGAAAACCTCAAATGAAAAAGCGGCCATCCTTGAGATGGAAAAGATCCTTACCTTGAAACCTGAAAACGTGGAGCTCCTCCTGCAGTGGGCAAAGCTCTGTGAAAAAAACAATGACCTGAAAAGGGCAATAAGCGCCTACAAGCGGGTCCTGGACATAGCCCCGAACAATGAAGAGGCTTCGGACGCCTATCTGAAATTGAGACTGGAAGGCGTGGGAAGTCAGTAGCGCTGTCGTCGGAGACATTCGAAACTGGAAACTGGAAACTGGAAATGAAGGATTCCGTTTATTCATTACAATCCTGCCACAAAAAACAAGAAAATCTTTGCGGCTTTGCGCCTTTGCGTGAGAAAATTGTGGTTGCGGCGGGG
>DUZB01000283.1 GCA_013349725.1 Deltaproteobacteria bacterium
TTCAGGCAGAACTTGGCCTTGTCAACAGATTTCATGATTCCGGTAGAGTTTTTGTCTTTCAATATATTCCCTTACTGTATGGGGGACTAAAAAACGGATCGACCTGCCTTCCATGACTCTCTTCCTGACCCCCGTGGAAGAAATGTCCATCAGGGTGGTCGTCATAACCATGATCTTTTTCCCTGAAGGCATTAGGTAAAGATCCCCATCGCCTTTGTTTGAGGGTCCGGCCCCGAGTTCGGAAAAAAACCCATCCAGGCCACGAGATCTGAAACCAGGCCGTATGATGATAACAAAATGGGCGTAATGAAACAACTGTTCATATTCTTTCCATGTTTTTATTTCCAGAAAAGCATCTGTACCCAGAATGAAGAAGATTTCTGGAGAAGGAAGGGCTCGATGCAATTCTCTCAATGTTTCTATGGAATAGGATAACCCTGACCTTTTACTTTCAAGATCAATGGCTTCAAGGGAGGGGGATTCGGCAGCGCCAAGCCGGGTCATGGCCATCCTGTGTTCAAAACGGGACACGGGAGCAGATGTCTTATGAGGAGGTGATGCAGACGGAATAAGATAAACCTTTTTCAAAGCCAGTTGTTCTCTGATCTCTTCCGCCGTTCTAAGGTGACCCATATGAATCGGATCGAAAGTCCCGCCTAAAATCCCTAATCGCAGAGCCATTTCAGATCCGTCCCTTCTACTCTCTCGTCTGTCCCTGTCCATACACAATAAATTTCCGGGTCGTCAACTCCTCCAGACCCATGGGCCCGAAGGCATGCAGCTTTGATGTGTTGATGCCGATTTCCGCACCAAGACCCAGTTGCCCGCCATCGTTGAAACGGGTGGAGGCGTTGATAAGAACCACTGAGGAATCCACATCCGACAGGAAACGCTGCGATCTTTCATAATCTGATGTGACAATGGCCTCGGTATGGTGAGAGGCATATTTTTCAATATGCTCAAGGGCTTCTTCCATGCTTGATACTACCTTGACAGCGAGGATTAAGTCAAGAAACTCAGCAGGCCAATCGGAATCCCGGGCAGGTGTAGCTTTCGAAACGAGACGAACAGTCTCAGGGCACCCCCTGATCTCCACTCCGGCATGGGTCAAACGCAGGCTCATTTCCGGGAGAAAAACCGAAGCAATATCTTTGTGAACAAGCATGGTTTCCATGGCATTGCAGACTCCGGGCCGTTGAACCTTTGCATTGAGGCAGATCTCCATGGCCATTTGAACATCGGCATATTTATCCACATAGATATGGCAGACGCCTTTATAGTGTTTTAAAACAGGGACCCGGGAGTTGGCGGAAACAAAACGAATGAGCCCTTCTCCACCCCTCGGGATAATCACATCCAGATGGTCTTCAAGACCAATGAGAATTTTGACCGCTTCCCTGTCCGTTGTCTCGATCACCTGAACCGCTTTTTCCGGCAGGCCCACTTCTCTGAGCGCCCCCATCATAAGGTTTCCAAGAAACCTGTTGGAATGGATGGCTTCAGATCCACCCTTCAGGATCACCGCATTGCCCGATTTCAGACAAAGGGCTGCGGCATCTACGGTAACGTTGGGGCGCGATTCAAAAATAAACCCGATTACCCCTAAGGGAATTCGAACCCTTCCAACCAGCAGACCGTTGGGCCTTTTCCACATACCGGTCACCTCACCCACTGGATCTTTCAGGCCGGCCACTTCCGCAAGGCCCTCCGCCATTGACGCAATGACTTTATCATCCAGTGTGAGGCGATCGATCATGGCAGCGGAAAGCCCTGCCTCTTTTGCATGGGACAGATCTTTCTGATTTTCGGCAATGATTTCTTCCCGGCGCTCCACAAGCATCCGAGCCATCCGCTTCAAGGCATCATTTTTTTGTTCACTTCCCGTTTTTCTAAGCTGTCTCGACGCGGCCCTGGCATCCACTGCCATCTTCTCGATTGTTTCTACAAGGTACATGACTCATCATCCTTTTCCATCTGATTGACCAGCACCAGATTATCCCTGTGAATTACTTCATCGTCGTACTTAAAACCCAGGATGGACTCAATCCGGCTGCTTTTTGCCCCCATAATCTTTTTTATATCGCCTGAATGATAGTTGACCATTCCCACAGCCACTTCCTCTTTGTTTTCATTGAGAAGCAGCACCGAATTCCCCATACTGAATCTCCCCTGAACATCCTTTATCCCGGAAGGAAGAAGGCTTTTTCCATGCTGAAGGATGGCCTTTTCCGCCCCTGGGTCTATGATAATTTCACCTCTTGGAGATTTTGTGAAAGCTATCCAGTGCTTTCGGCTGCAAAGGGATGTCTCAAAAGGGAGAAAAAAAGTCCCTTCCTCCTCTCCCCGAAATATTTTCCCGAGGATATCAGGTTTCAGCCCATTGGCAATGATTGTGGGGACACCTCTCAGGGCCACTTTCCTGGCCGCCCTGATCTTGCTTGCCATGCCGCCGGTACCCAGGAATCCGGGAATCGATCCCGCGTATTTTGAAATGGTTCGGTCTATCTTTTCCACCCTGGTGATCAGCCTGGCATCCTGGTTGCTCCGCGGGTCTTTATCGAAAAGTCCATCGATATTGGTCAAATTCACCAGGAGATGGGCTTCAATCAGGTTTGTCACCATGGCGCTCAGGTTGTCGTTATCGCCAAACTTGATCTCATCCACCACCACAGTGTCGTTTTCGTTGATAATGGGGACCACGTTCCAGGAAAGCAGGGTAAACAGTGCGTTGCGTGCGTTCAGATATCTTCGTCTGTGCGTGAGATCGTCGCGAGTCAGTAGAACCTGGGCCACTTTGTGCCCGTGCCGGCTGAAAACATTTTCATAGGCCATGATCAGACTGCTCTGTCCAAGGGCAGCCATGGCCTGCTGTTGGGAAACAGATTTCGGCCTGGTTTTCATCCCGATCTTTCTCATCCCGGAAGCAATGGCGCCCGACGAAACCAGAATCACCTCAATGCCTTTTTCCCTGAGTGCGCAAATCTCGATAGTAAGATTTTCAATGACGGACATATTTAAACCGTCCGCTGCCGTAAGAACGCCGCTGCCGACCTTGACGACAACCCTCTTTGCCTTCCTGAGGTAATCTTCCCGCGTGTGCTCTTTCAAGTTTCTCTCCGCTCTGTCCGGGCCTCCTGGCTGCCTGAAGAGGAGGACCGGGATTCATGGCCGAAACGGCTTAGAGTCCTGCATTTTTCAAAAATAATTTTTTTGAATTCATCCATCCCTTCGCCGGTTTTTGCGGAAATGGCCAGCGAGGCCACCCCCTCCGCTTCCAGGGTGGACCGCAATGCCGCCACATCCCTTTGATTCGGATCATAAAGATCCATTTTGCTGAACAGCACCATGTGGGGTTTGTCCATTAATTCCGGGCTGTACTCGGCCATTTCATGTCTGAGCATACGGTAATCTTCGAGGATGTCGCACTGGGAATCACTGGAGATATCAAGAAGGTGCAGAAGCAGATTTGTACGCTCAATATGCCTCAGAAACCGGTGTCCCAGTCCGCGACCAGAGCTTGCCCCTTCGATAAGCCCGGGGATATCGGCAATAACCAGGGTGCTTTCATCGCTGAATGTCATGACACCGAGATGGGGAACGATTGTGGTAAATGGGTAGTTGTCAATCTTTGGCCGCGCCATGGTGAGGCGGGAAAGAAGTGTTGACTTGCCGGCGTTTGGCAGGCCTATCAGACCGATGTCGGCAAGGTGTTTGAGGGTCAGTTTCAGCCGCTTTTCCTGGCCAGGGATACCGGGTTGGGCCATCCGGGGGGCCCGGTTGGTTGAGGTTGTGAAATGCCGGTTCCCCTTTCCCCCCATTCCTCCCTGAATAAGCGTAACTTCCTGTCCCTCAAAGACCAGATCAGCCAGAATCTCATGACTGTCGCAATCCTCAATGATAGTGCCAAGAGGAACTTTCAGGACCAGGGTTTCGGCATTGCCACCCGAACAATTTTGCCCTCCGCCGGATCCCCCATTGTGGGCCTTGAAATATTTCTTAGCGTTGTAATCGCTCAGGTCATAGAGTTTTTGGGTCGCCCTTGCGACAACGCTCCCACCCGTACCCCCGTTTCCGCCGTCAGGGCCGCCTTTGGGGATGAATCGCTCTCTCCTGAAGCTGACACAACCTTTTCCACCGCTGCCTGAAACAGCCGTAATAATCGCTTCATCGAGAAAAAGCATACTGTATCTCTAAAACACAGGCGCGCCAAACAGTCCTCTTGCCGAGAGGTCCGAGAACCAGAACAAAAAAGCCCTTGATCTCAAAATATCAGGGCTTTCATAGGTGGTTTGGCTCCTGTCAGGCCGTTGCATATACGCTGACTTTCTTGCGATCCTTGCCCATACGCTCAAAAGTCACAATTCCGTCTATGCCGGCAAAAATGGTATAATCTTTCCCCAATCCCACATTATTTCCGGGATGTATTTTCGTGCCTTTCTGACGAATCAGAATATTGCCCGCTTTCACCTGCTGGCCCGCGTATTTTTTCACGCCCAATCGCTGACCGGCGCTGTCTCTTCCATTTCGGGAGCTGCCTCCCGCTTTTTTATGTGCCATGAACCTTACCTTTCATTCGGGGATCTCAGACTCCAAGTCCGATATCATTTATCTTGATCAGGGAAAATTCCTGTCTGTGTCCATTTTTCCGGCGATATCCCTTCCTCTTTTTGTACTTGGTGATAACGACCTTCTTATCCTTGTCCTGGCGGGTAATCCGTCCGACAACCTTTGTGTTTTCCACAAATGGCTGTCCCACCTTGACATCATCTCCATCCGAGGTTAATAGTACCTGATCAAAGGTAACGGAATCCCCCACCTCGCCTGGCAACCGCTCAATCTTGACTTCGTCGCCCTGGGCGACCCGGTATTGTTTTCCACCCGTCTTGATGACCGCATACATTGGTTTGACTCCTTCAGAAATAAATTAAATAGGTATTATAAATGTAACTTGTTTTCAAGTCAAGAAGAAAGTGACGAATTCAACGATTCTTATGCTGCCTGATTCCCCCACAAACGGACATGGCTATCTGCTCAGGCCTTTTCCCCAAAAGGTTTCTTTTCCCGAAAATCGGGCAGAAATGAGGAAGCCCTTTCTTCTGTCGTTCCATGCCGATTCTTCCGGGGAAACTGAACGAAGAGGTTCCTGAAACCCAGTCCCAAAGCGTGAGTATAAACCACTTCAAACTCTTTTTCCCATATCTTTCGATTGAAATTCAGATCCTCATGCGCCTCCACGGGATGATACTGAGACATGATACTCAAAGGCAGATCTTTTCCGAATTCAAGAAAGAGACAGGTCATCGCCTTCAACGAGTTCTCCACATTTCCGGGAAGAATCAGGTGCCTGACCAGGACACCTCTGTTGGCAACACCGTCTTCTCCCTCCGCGCAATGGAGAAAACCTTTCTGCCTGACCATTTCCACGATTGCCTCCAGAGCTTTTTCAGGATAGTCTTTGACCTTTGAAAGCCTCTGCGCCAGGTGTGAATCCGAGTATTTGAAATCCGGAAGGTAAATATCCGCATACGGTTCCAACACTTTCAACATTTCAACCGACTGATAACCGGAGACATTATAAAGGATGGGGACGTTCAGGTTTTCTTCTCTCATTCGTGATACAAGTTCGATAACGTGTGGGAAAAAATGATCAGGCGTCACCAGATTTACGTTATGGACTCCCTTTTCCAGACAAAGTTTTTTCACCCTTTCTAAAAGCCTCGGCACTGTCGTAGGCTTCCCAGTACAGTCCCTTGAAATCTGGTAATTCTGGCAAAAGGAGCATTGAAGAGAACATCCGGAGAAAAAAATGGTTCCTGAACCGTTTTTGCCGCTGATCGGCGGCTCTTCTCCGAAATGGGGACCCACAAAGGAAACTCTGAGCTGGT
>DUZB01000104.1 GCA_013349725.1 Deltaproteobacteria bacterium
GGGGAGCCGTGGATGCTGGCCGGACTTCTCGGCGTCAACCTGGCCTGCTATTTTTTTGCGCGTCTCGGGTTTGCCAATCTATGGCGGGATATCCGATTCTTCCTGATCCAGATGGCGGTTATTCTCTTGCTCTTTTTCTTGAAATACGGATTCATGGAAGGCCTCTGGCCGGGATTGCGGACCGGTTCACAGATCTTTCTTCTTTTTTTGCCGGGAACGATCCTGCTCCGAACCACCCAGGGATCTCAGATGATCGGGAGCCTGAAAAAGGTCATGCCGGAACGATTGGCGTTTCTCCTTTTTACCAGCCTGCGCTTCGTTCCCTTCTTTGCCCGGGAATCAAGGGAGATTGCCATAGCCCAGCAGCTTCGCGGCGCACCGGTGGGAATCAGACGGGCCTGGAACCCGATGCACTGGAAAGACCTGTTTCAGTGCCTGATGATCCCTCTCATGGTGCGAGCCTTGAAAACCGCCCGGGCCGCCGCCATGTCCGCCGAGGCGAGGGGGTTTGAGGATCGGTCACGCCCATGAAGAAATTCACCCTCCAAGAGGCCCTTTGCCTGGCGTTCTGCGCCTGCTTCATCGTTATCTTCAGGGCGGCGTTCCGGCTGCACCTGAACATATCGGGGCATGCCATGCTTTTCACCATGTTCTTCCTGATCCTGGGAAGGGGTTGCGTCCCGCGATTAGGCGCCGCCACACTGGTTGGAATCCTGGCGGGGCTCCTCTGCACCCTGTTGGGCATGGGGAAGGGTGGACCGTTGATTATCCTGAGGTTCTTAATCCCCGGCCTGATTGTTGACCTGGCCGGTCTTTTTTCTCCCGGATTGGCCAAAAGCTACGTGGCCTGCGCCATCGTCGGCGCCCTTGGTGCGGCGAGCCGTTTCCTGACCATTATCGTGGTGGAATCGATCCTCGGAATGGACTGGGATCTCATCCTTCAGCACGCTCTCATCTCCTCTTCCATGGGTGTCATCTTCGGGGTCGCGGGCGCCCTCATGGTCCCGCCCATTGTCCGCAAACTGTCTGCCCACGGGCTGATTGGTGTCTGAACGAAAAAGCTGTTCAGGCACGATTGCGGAATGCGGCTGTCGGCCGTAGGGGTCCAAACTCCCTCCGGAGTTTGGATTTAAAGGATATTGCTACCCACCACAAACTGTGTTCCAGAACCAGAATACCCCGCCGAATAAACTGCTTAGCGCGTTTTTTTACCTCAACCATCTGGGTTTGAAGACCGGTGGTGAAGTAGTTGCGCCATACACCCATATCCATACGGTTATCCCAAACGTTTTGGATCGATTTTTAAAAGGTCGGTCACGATCATAATATTCGCTGGTCTTGAACAGGCGTTTGAAGTGCTATCCGTCCTTGTAGAAAAAGAGCATAGGAGGCGGTTCCAGGATCGATTCTATCTTTATGGGCTGGCCTTTACTTTTTCAGATATCGCGTTCAAAGCGGATTGCTCGTCCTACCTCTGCCATCTTTGTGCGAGGCAATTGGGGATGTCCTAAATGATGGTTTAAAATTTATGGAAACCGTGATAAAGAGAACGGTCCTGAAATGCTCATTCATTGTTCCAGGGAAAAAAGAGAGAGTTGAACCACAATGGACAAACGTAATACCATTTTCACCAGAAAGAGCTCGCCCCTGTCCCAATTTTTTGAAGGGGCAAAGGATACCTTTCCTTTAATTGTAGGCGCCATTCCCTTTGGCATCATATTTGGTACCTTAGCAACGACGGCCGGGCTTTCCTTTGGCGCCACCATGGGAATGTCCATGTTCGTTTTTGCCGGCGCCTCACAGTTTGTCTGTTTGAGCCTGGTGGTTGCGGGCACGGCATGGCCCATGATTGTGCTGACTACCTTTGTGGTTAACCTGCGCCATATGCTCTATGGCGCCACCATGGTTCCTTTTTACAAAAAGTTGAACCCGCTCTGGAAAATGTTGCTGGCCTTTGGGTTAACCGATGAAACCTTTGCCGTGGCTGTCAACCGCTACAATCAAAAGGATGGGGTCCCGGGCAAACATTACTACAATCTGGGCTCCATGGTGTTTATGTACACCAATTGGAATTTATGTACCATTATTGGGCTCACTGCCGGAAATGCTTTTCCAGGGATATCCCACTGGGGACTTGATTTTGCCATGCCGGCCACATTCATTGGCATTGTCATCCCCTATCTTGTCTCAAAACCGATGTGGGCTTCGGTGATCACCGCCGGAACGGTCTCCATCATGGCCGGAGGACTTCCCCATAAGCTGGGTTTGATGGTGGCTGCCCTTGCCGGCGTAACGGCGGGAGTTATTTGTGAAAAAGTATTCTCTCGAAAAAAGGAACTGGTTTGAATATTTTTGGAACGGATATCCAACCGCATGAAATTTACATGATTGCGGGGATGGCTCTGGTGACCTTTGCCATACGCTATAGTATGTTTCCGATTTCCGGACGATTCCAATTCCCTGAACTGTTTAAACAGGGGTTGAGATATGTCCCACCGGCGGTGCTGACAGCCATTATTGTGCCTTCCGTACTCATGTCCAATGGGGAAACGCTCAATCTGAAGCTGAGCAATCCTTATCTCATTGGCGCCCTTGCCGCCTGTGTCACTGGAGGGTTATTTAAAAATCTGCTGTTGACCATTGTGGTGAGTATGGTGGTTTTTATGGGGTTTCAATGGGCCTTTGCAGTGAGATGGTAATGGGACGATATTCAAAGTCGGCTGATTAATGCTTTTCGTACCTGTATCCTCATTCGTACTACTTTCGACGGGGAGGCATAGCCCGGTAGACAGTGTCGGTTTGCTCCGGGCATTTTCCTTGTGTTCTTAAAATGGCCGTTTTACGATCAAAAACCTCCTTTTAAGCCCAAAAAAGGGAGGGGTTCAACGTATTTACTCTAACGTTTCAATGTGTTCCTTGGTCCGACCCAAGCCCCTCCTATCTGTATCGGTGCTGAAATCAAAGTTGTGACCGGATGACAACAGCAAATGGGGTTCGTTAATGGATAGTTTTACCCTTGACATCCGGAGACCTTATAAGGGTTCGGCGGCGTGCTGTTCGCGGCACTGTTCGGTCAGCCTCGCGACTGAGCTTTCAGCGCCGCTCAGCTACCGCATAGCGTTCGACTCCGTGCGCTGAGTCGGTGTCGACGTCGGAGATCATCGTCCAACCGGTTCCTTCGACGTACTCGGGCAGGTCCTCGCTCTGGACGGCGGACTTCCACGGCTCTCCGATCAGGACCGTCAGGATCGAGACCATCCTGCGATACCCCGGAATCGCGTGCGTGAACACGAACCGGCTCCCGGGTGAGGTGCAGGCGGCCGCTTCCACCAGCAACCCTTGTACCTCTTCGTCCGTCAGGTACTGGAAGAGACCCTCCGCCACGAACACTGAAGGCAGGGAGGTCTCCCAGCGACCCTCCTCCGACAACACCTTCGAGAGGGGCCGCTCGCCAAGATCGGCCGCAATCTGGATCATGTTCGTCGGTTGGCCCTCGAGGGCGATGCCTTTGGCCTTCGCCGCGGACGTCGCGGGATGGTCGACCTCGAAGAACTGCACGTGGGGGTGTTGCGGCGCGAGTCTCAGGCAGAGGGTGTCGAAGCCAGCACCCACCACCAGCACCTGTCGCGCTCCCTGTTCGATCGCGACCTCCACCTGCTGTTGCACGAAGATCTTGCGGTGGCCAAAGCCCTCGAACTGCCCCGGCATCAAGAGGTCCTGGAACTCGTAGGCCCGGATCATCCACGGCCGCTTGGACATACGCATCATGCGATGGCCGTAGCCGGGTGATCCCGAGGCCATGAGTAGACGCTCGCTCATTTCCACCAGGCCTGCAGGAAGATGCTGCGCCCAGTCATCTTTCACGCTCAACGTGACAAGACCGAGCGCCACCTTGAGCGCCGTCTGGCTGATTCGTCCCTGCTTCACGATGGATCATCCCCAAGATTCCTCGATGAGGAGAGAGTTCGCGGTCTCGCCGCCCAAAACCTCAAAATCACCGGTTTGATCCGGTGCATTTTGATGGTTGAACCCCTACTCATTTAATATCCCGATTACGCAAGGACGATCATTTCCTTCACTATATATATTGAATCGATGACTGCCGTTCGTTTTCACGCCCTTGATCGTTACATTTCTCTTATAATAAAACTGTCCCTTAAAAGCGACATCAAGAGAAATAGCGTTTATGTTTCCATTATCCATTAAATGGTTAATGGCGTTTCCCAAAATGAGAAAGGGCTGCGCAAAATCGCGTTCAAAGCCGAAAAACCGCGCATATAATTTGGAATAGTGAATACCATTTCCATCTCCAGAGATCCGGGCAAAACGAAACCCATTTCCGCCGGGCAGAAACCACCTGGCAATCACTTTGGCTTCGGGGATGGATTCAAAAGCGGTATTTTCAGCATTCGTATCAGGTTCTCCGAAATTACCTCGATAAAAAAATGTTTCCGTTGCCGTCCAAACAGTTTCTCCTGCGACTCCAATGACAGCGGAAAGATCTATTTCCAACCCTTTTGAAACAATTCTAACACACGAAATTTCACAAAAAATATTGAGGGTTTCATCAAGACAAATCTGTCTGAGCTGGATGATTTTTATACGTTTACCCAATACATTGAACATGGATAAAGGGGCTTGTTTCAGGCAGAGTATTCTCTGAAAGAATGGAAACACTAAGGTGATTGGGTAAATCAATGAAATTTTATCNCGATCTTTTATATTGCAGATCTTATTGAACCGAGATAAATGTGCTCTATTAATCTCCAATCTATCCAATTTTACAGTTATAGGAGGAATNGATTCCTTACCATGAAAAACTTTGGATCTTCCCCAAAACGCNTATAAAGGAGCTCCTAAAAAAAAGAACGATGGCATCTTTCTGTATTGCANGTGNATAACTGCTGTCATAATTCATATCCTTGGAAATGAAATTTGTCCGTTTCGTTACTCTTTATTTATTTAGATATTCCAGACTACTTTTTCAATTACATTCCACCATGGGTTCTGGCGAGATTAGACATAATGCCGTCATTTATTAGGAACCGGTTATTGCTTTGTTTTGTGTTTCGCATCTTTTCGGGCTATTTATTGCCAAATACTGGTTTGCGCTTTTCAATAAATGCTTTAAGACCTTCCTGTCCGTCAGAGTGATTTGCACAGTCGGAGAGTCCTTCCCTTTCTAATTCTAAATGTGACTCAAAGGAATTATTGAACGAGTCGGTAAGTAATTTTTTTGACCAACCGAAAGAATGGGTTGATTTTTTTATAAGTTTGTTAAGCATGCTATTCGCTTCTTCCAATACCATTCCATCATCAACCACTTTGGTTACCAATCCCCACTCTAAGGCCTTTGCTGAAGAGATTGGTTCATCGAAGGCAGCAATTTCCAAAGAACGGGAAAGCCCTACAATTCTTGGTAAAGTGAATGTACCGCCACCATCTATGCACAATCCGTTTGAAGTATATGCTTGCTTCAAAATTGCGGATTTTTCTATAATACGGAAATCGCAGGCTAAAACCAATGAAAAGCCAGCGCCTGCAGCCGTCCCGTTTATCGCTGCTACAACAGGTTTCTTCATTCGTCTAATTTCCACTATGGCCAGATGCAATTGCGAAGCGAGTGTGTGGAAAGAGGAACCGGCTTTTTGAGAAAATCCAACAGCCCATTTGAGGTCTCCTCCAGCACAGAAGGCTTTTCCCCTGCCAGTAATTGCAACACCTCTCACAGAATTATCTGTAGCCAATTGTGTGAGATGGTTTGCCAATTCAGTAATCATTTCAAGATTGAACGCATTATATGATTCCGAACGGTTTAAAATTACTTCTGTGATATTTCCATTTTGTTTTATCTCAATATATT
>DUZB01000157.1 GCA_013349725.1 Deltaproteobacteria bacterium
GTCGTATCCGACCCTGCGAAACCAAAGGTCTCATGATCCCCTGCCATGCCTAATATAAGATCCCGTGCTTCAGCGCCGGAGGATACAAGGTGGGCGTCGAAACCATGCTTTTTCAGGTTCACGACGCATTTTTCTCCCAGTCTGTCCCACAGCCACGATTGATAACTTCCTTCCAATTTGTAATCCCCTGACATACGTTCTCCTCCTTATGGCATCCCTTTGAAATTTACCCATGCTGAACTTCGGTGGTCCCATGAAAAGTCAAAAAACATCCGTTTTCGTCATTCCCGCGGACGCGGGAATCCAGAAACCTCAAGCACTTATGGACTCCCGCGTTCGCGGGAGTGACGGGCTTGGGGATTTCTTCCGGGGCCATCAATATTTATTTATGCGAAGAAGTGGATTTCGACCCCGATGACATCAAGCCCCACTAATTCCTTTTTCTTCCAAATCTGTCTGGGACCCGTCCGGTTTTGGCGCGAAATATTTGCACCGATGCCGGAACATGGCCCATTGGCCACGGTTTCCGTCCCACGATTTTCCCGCGCACCTTCCCAATGCGTTGGGGCTGTAATGCCCGAATCTATTCTCAAAATATCTGAAATGAAGGCATTTTCCGCATTGAACCATATCACTGGAAATCTGCCTTCCGTTTTGAATCCTGTTTTCTTCCATGCTGATTAACCTCCGCGTCTCTCACGCGCCCGAGCGTCAGGGATCATCAACCCTAAAAGCAATCTCAAAGTCTGGATATCCAGTGGTTTCAGGGCTCCCCGGTAGGCAGCAACCGCGGCGCAGCCGCACCGGGAACAGTCCGCGTCGTTCCCATAGGTGCAGGCCTTTGGTTTTCCATCGGACTGGTAACACTTCACCCTCATGCTGACCGGGCAATCCGCATACCTGTTCCATCTGGTAAAACTGCCAGAAACCATGAACTGGCGGGCCATGGCCGGTGTAAACCCCACTCTTTCCCCGTAACGCTTTCTCAGTGAGAGAATCCGGGCGCAGAGCTGATCCCGTTCCGGAAAGGGAATGAACAGGTCCGAGGCTTCCTCACCCAGGTTGGGGGTATAGAAAGAAAATCCCAACCCTTTGATGGGGAGCGCCATCATCTCGGTTACAAAATCGTCCAGGCTCTTCCGGTTGAGCTTTGAAAGCGTCATGTGCACGATGGGTGGCCGTTCCGCTTTTTTTACATTTATAAGGGCCTGTTTGTAAACTCCCTTTCCTCGTATCCGGTCATTTACTTCTTCCGTGCCATCCAGGGAAAGTATCCACTGGCCGTTTATGAGGGGAGGAAAACCATTGACGCCGTTGGTAAAGGCTAACGTCGTGTGAAAGATTTCGCTGGCTGCCAGGCACACCTCGGGGCGAAGAGTAGGCTCTCCTCCATACAAAATAGCCGCGCTGAGACCCCTGGCCCTCAGCTCCTTCATGAAAGCCACCATTTTCAGGTCATTCAGCTCATCAGGGTGCTCCTGCTTCCACCAGTAACAGTGGGCGCACTTGAGATTACATCGGCGGGTCACATCGATGGCGACGGATGTAGGCTGTTTCGTGAATATCCACCGGGCAAGGATTTCGTGGGGGCGAACCCTCGGAATAGATTTCAGCAGGTTTTTCAATCCTTGATTATTCATGGACGGGAGTCTACTCTTTCGAGTGAAAAGTGAAAAGTGAAAAGTGAAAAGTGANNAGTGACGAGTGACGAGTGACGAATGAAGTGGGAGGAGGCCTTTTGTGAATGCTTCGATCTTTTAAGAAATTCCTTTCCACATCTGATTGTCCAATGATATAAAAACTAAAAAAAACTCCGGAGTAAAAAAATGAATAAATTTACAGTCAGATTTCTGCCTGCCGACAAAACGGTGGAGGTGGAAGAGGGAACAACCGTCGCCGAAGCTGCACAGGATGCCGACATATTCATCAACAATCTTTGTGGCGGGGAGGGTGTCTGCGGCAAATGTCGCGTACAGGTCTCCAAAGGGAGAGCAAAGGCGGAGGAACACGCGAAAGGTTTTTTTTCTCCCGATGAGCTCATGAAGGGCTATGTGCTGGCCTGCCAGACCCCTGTCCACGAACCACTCGATATTGTCATTCCCCCTGAATCGAGAATGGAAGAATCCCAGATCATGACAGGGGGAGGAGCCCAGGAAAAGGGAAATGGCGATCTTGAACCACTGGTCAGAAAAATCTATCTGGAACTGACCCCTCCCTCCGTGGAAGACAACGCTCCCGATGTCGAACGTGTCTCCAGGGGACTCAGAAAAATCCTTGGCTGGCAGAGTTTTGACATTCCCCTGGACTGTCTTCAGAATCTTTCAGAAAAGCTTCGAAGCAACGATTGGAAAATAACGGCGACCGTCTCCAAACAGGGAACAGGCTACCGGATTCTCAGGATTGAACCCCTCAACACGGCGGCATCCAACTACGGGCTGGCCATTGACGTGGGGACCACCACCGTGGTGATCCAATTAGTGGACCTGAATTCAGGAAAGGTGCTGGGTGTGGAAGGGACTCACAACCAGCAGGCCAGCTTTGGAGAAGATGTCATATCCAGGATGATTTTCGCCTGCGGCAAGGGGGGGCTACCTCCCGTACAGCGGGCCGTAATCAAGAATATCAATGACTTGATTAAGAAACTTGTGGAAAAAAACGGCATTTCAACGGAAGAAATTTACTCCATCACTGCTGCCGGCAACACCACCATGAGCCATTTTTTACTGGGCCTTACTCCCTGTGCCCTCAGGCTGGATCCTTACGTGCCCACCGCCGATGAATTCCCCCAGATTCGGGCTGAGGAGATCGGTATTCATATCAACCCCCGGGGGGTCCTCGAAACCATCCCCTGCGTTGCTTCCTATGTGGGCGGAGACATCGTGGCCGGTGTGATGGCCTGCGGTATGGCGGAAACAGAGGAGGTCAAAGGGCTGATAGATATCGGGACCAACGGAGAAATCGCCATCGGCAACAAAGACTGGCTGGTCTGCTGCAGTGCTTCGGCGGGTCCCGCCTTTGAAGGCGGAGGCACCCGCTGTGGGATGAGGGCCATAAAGGGGGCCATTGAAAAAATTGGGATAGTCGACGGCAACCTGAAATACGAAACCATAGGAAACGCGCCTCCCAGAGGGATCTGTGGATCGGGTCTCATCGATTGCATCTACGAGCTGGTGAAAAACGGAATTATCGGACCGGACGGAAAATTCCACAGAAAAAGGCAGGACCCCCGGCTGGAAATTGTGGACAATATCCCCCAGTATATCATTGCGTTTCCCGATGAAACGGAATCGGGAACCGCGGTTTTCATCGCCGAACCGGATATTGACAATCTCATAAAATCAAAAGGGGCGGTTTTTGCGGCCATTAAGTCCCTCACCGACTATATCGGCCTGCCGTTAGATGCAATAGACACCTTTTACGTGGCGGGCGGTTTCGGAAGTTTCCTGAATATTCCCAAGTCCATAGCCATCGGACTGCTTCCGGATATCCCCCGGGAGCGAATCAAGTTTATCGGGAACAGCTCCCTTACAGGCGCCCGCATGTGCCTGCTCTCGGAGAAGGCCTACGAAAACTGCGTGAATATATCCAGATCGATGACCAATATCGAGCTTTCCACCTATCAACCGTTCACCAATGAATATATCGCGGCGCTTTTTCTTCCCCATACGGACCGGAAGTTGTTTCCTTCCGTGGATTACTGACGCGCGAGGTCTGTGCAATGGAGTGGCAGAGGGAACAGCAGACCAGGGAGATCCTTGATGGCATGATCGATCAGATCTGCTACTGCGACCGGGACATGCATATTCTGTGGGCAAATAAGGCATTCCTGGAATGGATCGGAACACCGATGCATGTCCTTTCCGGTCGGCTCTGCCATGCGGTTGTTCATGGTCGCGATACCCGCTGTGATGAGTGCCCCGGTTTCAAGTCCCTTCAAACAGGCCGTATGGCGAGAGGTACTATGATAACGATGGATCGTCACGACCAAAGCCGGATCATATACTGGGATCTGTATGCGATTCCGTTGCCGGACGGTTCGGGGAATGTGACCCGTTTTGTGGAGGTGGCCAGGGACGTGACGGATCGCAAGGAAACCATGGAACGGATTCAAGGGTTGACGCAGCAGCTGCTTCATGCCCAGGAGCAGGAGCGGCAGATGATTGCCCGGGAACTTCACGACGGCATAGCCCAGGACCTGGCCGCCTATAAATTGCAGTGCTCGGCTGTCATGGAAGAGCTCAGGGATGTCCCCGCCCCATTGGGGAAAAAGATGCGGCAGGTTGCTGACGGTATGCAGAACACCCTTCTGGCGGTACGCAACCTGGCCTACAGCCTGAGACCACCGGCACTTGAACTGGAGGGGATTGTGGATACGCTTGCTCAATATTGCGAGGACGCCTCCGAGATCTCGGGGATGGACATCCTGTTCTCGTCCGCAGGTATGGAGGGCCTGCATCTGGATGCAGATGTTTTGATCGGTCTGTACCGACTGGTTCAGGAGGGGATCCGGAATACCCGGAAACACGCCCATGCTTCCCGGGTTACCGTTCAGTTGACCGCAGCCTTTCCCAATATCATCCTTTCCATTGAGGATAACGGCCAGGGGTTCGATGTGGCCGCGCGCCTGCGGGCCGCGTCAAGGGAAAAACGGATGGGCCTGCAGAGCATGGAGGAACGGGTGAAACTGCTGGGAGGAAAATTCTCGGTGAAATCGGAACCGGGAAAAGGAACGTCCATACGTATCCTGTTGCCTCGGAAGGAGAAGGGTTTTGGCTGAAAAGCTTTCCATCCTGATCGTGGACGACCACCCCCTCTTTCGGGAAGGGATGAAGGCCATTATCAGCAGAGATGTGACGCTTTCGCTTGCAGGGGAGGCCGGCAACAGGGAAGAAGGTTTTCAAATGGCGAAAAAGTCCAAACCTGACCTGGTGACGGTGGATATTTCTCTTCCCGATGGAAGCGGAATCGACCTTGTCCGGGATATTCACGAGAAGATTGCCGGCCCGAAGATCATGGTGCTGAGCATGCATGCAAAGGCTTCCTATATTGTCAAGGCCTTCGAGGCCGGGGCCCTCGGCTATATCGTGAAAGAATCCGCATCGGAAACCCTGATCGCCGGCCTTCACGCCGTTAGTAAGGGAGAATATTTTCTGGACGGCAGGCTCACCCCCCAGGTGGTTCAGCGTCTTATGGGGAACCCTGCAAAAGACCTGAAAATAAGAAATGCCGCCTACGATGCACTGACCCCGAGGGAGCAGGAGATTATGGTGCTTCTGTGCGAGGGTCGCCCCGTGAAAGAGATCGGCAAACAACTTTTCATCAGCCCCAAAACCGTAGAAAACCACCGGGCAAACATCATGGCCAAACTGGACGTGCATAGCACCCTTGAACTGGTTCGTTACGCCGTCAAGCTGGGGTTGATTGATGTGGATCTGTGGAAAGGATAGGGTGGGGAATGATGAATTATGAATGAGGAATAACAGAAGTTTTATGTCCGATGGTAGATCCGGGCCCCTCTTGGCCTCACTGACGACATCTCCTCCATCCCCCTGGTCCTACTCTAATCTAACCCGAAAATGCGGGAATTTCTCCCGACGTTCTGTAAAAAAACCCAGAAAAATAAGATGATCGTCCCATGGACAAGGGGACGAAGTTTGACCTATAAACGAAACGTGTGAATTTTGTTTGAATTTCCGTGAACGTATTCTCAATTGAGTTCTGACGCAACATCAGGAAGAATTCTGTGAGGAGGCCATGGAGATCAGTGGCTGCCCGGGCTGTGGCCGGGGCTATAGAAATATCTTCTGCCCTCTCTATCGGGGCT
>DUZB01000290.1 GCA_013349725.1 Deltaproteobacteria bacterium
CTGGAAGCATTCATGAAGGGCGACGAGGACAAGGCCTCCGGCCTGATCATGGGGATCATGCCGGAGGTTGCGGAGGTTCTTCGAGGATACGAAAAACGGCGTGGTGTGATTCATAAGGATATTACCAAGTAAGTGGCAACGGATACTATTTGCCCCATATGCGGTTTTCAGGGGATTGCCGCGGAGAAAGAAAAATGCCCCCAGTGCGATGCCGACCTTGCGTGTTTCCGGGTACTGGATTCTCTGCCGGATGCCCTGACGCTGAAAGAGGCGGAACCGGTCCCGAGGCACAGATTTCCGGCGGGCGCCGGGATCACGCTGTTCCTTTTTGTTGTTGTCGGGTTCTTTTTGGTGTGGATGTTCCGCGGTGAGCAGGGGAATTTTCCTGTGTCCTATGGACCGGTATATCCGGTGAGCGTCAGGATAGATATGGGGGCCGAGCTGGAGCGCAGGGCGCGGCAACGCCCTGCGGAGCCCGCAGCCGAGGTTTCTGTTCTTCCAACCGCGCTCATGGACGAATCGGTGACCAAGAAAGGTTTTGAAGGGGTGGAGAAAGACCTCCCCGCGGAGGAAAAGAAGCAGGTCGCCGAAGAATCGGGGGAGAACGCGGAAAAGGAGAAAGATCCGCGGCAGGAAAACGGGTTCTGGATGTATCATACGCCCGGGGACGAGACCCTGTGGCGGATTGCCCGGACATACTACGGAACCGGATACTACTATCCGGTTCTTCTCAAACATAATCCGGGGCTGGGAATCTATGATCTTCGAAAGGATCTTGAGATCAGAATACTCAAAGACCCCCGTCAGGCGGAACAGGTCTACAAAGAAATCACAGCCCTGAATGGGTCCCGGGTATGTTATCTTTATGTGGTGGAAGAAGGCGATACGCTCAAATCCATCGCTCGAAGGTTTTACGGAACGGAGGCCATGGTCGAGCGAATCCATCGGCTGAACCCCGATGCCGCAGGCAAGCCCGGGGAAGTCATCAGAATAGAATTAGAGTAGGGGTATGGGGAAGAAGAAAAAATCACAAGGCCCTGATGGGATATTGGCAAGGGCGGAAGAAATGTTCCGTCGGGGAAACTATCTCCTGGCCGTAAGGGAATTCGAAAAGGCGGCGGGTATGGTGGAGCGGGGGGATCTCGTCCAAAAGATCGAGATATGCAACCGGAAAATCACGGAGGCCAGGGCCGACGATCTGGTCAAGAAGGCCAGGAAATACGCAGGAAAAGGCGATGTTCCGGCCGCCCTTCGATGCTTTGAGGAGGCCCATGCCATTACCGGGGAGGACTGGATCAGTCAGAAGGTGGCTGAGTTGCGGAAGATTTCCCTCTCCCGGGATTTGAGCGCAGCGGCTCAAAAGGCCGAGGCTGCCGGTGACTATGTAAAGGCGGCGGAGCTCTACGGAGAGACCTTCGCCCAGCAAAAAGGGGACGACCTTCGCGTAAAATGGGCCAGGTGCCTGGTAAAGGCGGAAAAATACGAGGATGCGGTTTTATTGTTTCAAAAAGGGGACTTCGCGGCTCCGGCCGCCCTTTATGACTGGGGCTTTGCGCTGGCCGGGACCGGGCAGTACTGCCAGTGCCTGAAGGTTTGGGAAAAGATCCCCTCCGGGGACCACCGGTTTGAGACTCAGAAACAGACGGTTCAGGACCTTCTGGCTTATGACCTTCTTGCGAGGTTTGAAAATGGAGATGACCCGGGCACGATCTATCAGCAGGGACGGTATCTGCTGGACGGGGGAAATNCCGGGGAAGATCTGAAGGATGTGCTCAGGGTGTGTGGGTATGCATGGTTTCACGAGCTTTGGAAGAACGAACAGTATGAGAGGATCATGGAGTCCCTTGATTCGTGGCCTTTTGAAATGGAACCAACCCTGCTTCAGATCCGTGCCAAGGCCAGTTTCAAATTAGCGGAGGAATCAGGGGTCAGGCTGAATGATCTTGCCATGTATTGGCTTCCCGCGGTCTATGCCGCGCAGGCTGCGGATGGTCGCTCCGCCCTGAACGAAGGCGCCGGGGCGCGCGAGGAGTTGATCAGGCGGGCGGAAAATCTATTGAAACGGCGGCAGGACTCGGAAAGGGATTTCTCGGACACGGATCTTGTGTGCTGGAACCTGGAACAAAGGCTCCTGGAGAATATCTGCAGTCTGGCGGATGGTCGAAAAAAAGACCTCCACTTTTTTATCTGCACCCCGCGCCTGGCGACCCGCTATGGCATTTCAAACACGATCCTTGCCTTGATTCGCAAAAAAAGGAAGCGTTTCGCAAATCTGGAGCGATACCTGGATACGGGCGCTTTTTATTCGGCTGCAGGAGATGCCCTGACCCTCATGGAAAAAGGGGAGCATGAGAAGGCCCTTCAGGCTCTGCCCGGCGGCGAGGCCGGCGATGAGTTCTCCGACTGGGGGATTGCGCGGGTTATTTTTGCCTGCGGCATTCATTCCTTGGGCCAGGGGGAGAACCCACCCAGAGAATTTCCTGCCATGGCGGTCGCGCTCTTAGATAAGGCCCCCCTGTTTGAGAAGATACTCATTGACGGGGCCGCCAGGGCGGAAGAGCTGGACGCGCTGAGTCGTTACGAGGAGAGCCTGGCCGCCATTCATGCCCTGCAACCGCGAAAGGGACTGGATCAGGCCCTCTCCTTTGTCATGAGCAGGCGGGCTCTGAAGATGTACAACAAAGATCTCATGATTGACAAGGTCATGGAAAATATTCTTCGAAAGGCCCTGGTCCTCGATCCTGAAAACGAACATGCACGGGGTCTTCTGGATGATACCAGGGTGGATCTGGAGCGTATGGAACTTCAGAAGGCGCTGAATGGGCATAAGATGAACAGGGCATGTAAGATCGCCATGGAGACGAAACATGCAAAAGTTCGTGACGACTTCTTTGATTTTTTCGAGACCATGGTTGACGGTCTGGATGAGGTGGATCTTGAAAGGGCGGAGAAGATCATTACTCTCAACAGGATCTATTCGTGGTGCGCCAGGGTGGATGATGATCATGACATCCTGTATGATATTGAAGAGATAATTGAAGAGCTGGAGGAGGGCTCGATAAAATGAACCCCTATAAGATCCTGAACATCGACCGCGAAGCAGGTAAAAAGGATATTATTCTGGCGGCCTCCGCGGCCCTTCGAGAAAGGCGGTTTTCCGCCCGCGAGGTGGCCTTGGCCCAGAAAGAGCTCCTGGATCCCGCTTCTCGATCCGTTCACGATTTTCTTCACTTTCTGGATGTGGAAGCCCCTTTGCGTCGGCCTTCTTCGAGAAAGGCCTCGAATCGCCCTTTGGTCTTTCTGGAACGGCTCTGTGTTTTTGATGAGGATGTATGAAGGAGCAAAAGGAATTTCTGCGGGGGAAACTGGTTGAATTCCAGCTGCGCATAGCGGAGCTGAACCACGCGCTCAAGGAACAGGAAGATCTCTTTCGGAACAAAGAAGAAGGGCTCTATAGTGGTCTTTTTGAGGTCCTGGATGCCTTTGAAGGGATTGAAGAGACCCTTCAAGCCAAAGAGGAGGATCTCAACAAGACGGGAAAACGTCTGGGAAAAAGCATCCGAGCCGTTCACAGGAAGCTCGTGCGGTTGCTGAAAGCAAATGATGTGGTCCCGATGGAGTTTCCGGACAGAATGGCCCGCATTGAACTGTGCAGGATCGTGGACACCCAGGAATCCGGGGACCTGGGAAACGAAACAATCCTTTCGGTGGTCAAGAAAGGCTATCTGCAACAAAAGGAGGCTAAGGTGCTCCGAAAAGCCGAAGTGATAACCGTTCTGAATCGATGAGACCTGCTCCTTTTCGACCTTTTACGTTAAAGCTGATTTCCCCATTGGCGCCTTGACAGAAAGCAGGAATCCAAGTAAATTTATCTCTATCATAAATAACTCGCGTGTATTTTCCGAAGGAGATGAATTTGTCCGAATATCTAAAGAGATATATTGAGCATTCCGTTTCAAGCGATTTAAAGCGCAAGATGGTATTTATCGGTGGGCCGAGACAGGGAGGGAAAACCACCACGGCGAAACGGCTTTGTCAGGATGCGGGGTTTGACATCAGGGAGCGTTATCTGAACTGGGATTCCGCTGAGGACAGGGAGAAGATAATCCTTGAACGCAGTAGTCGCAATATTCCTTTTGTTGACGACGCATGCTGCCGTGTTAGCTGATGAAGCTAAAACCGATGTCCCTTCTTCCGGGGGAGAACTTGTGATCAGCCTTTATGCGAACCCGCCCAGTTTGAATCCGGCTATTCAATCCGGTCTGGCCACGGGAATTCCAGGGCCCCAGATCTTTGCCGGACTGCTTCGATTCGATAACGACTGGAATCCGCGTCCCTATCTTGCTGAAAAATGGGAGATCTCCAAAGATGGCCTGTCTGTGACGCTCCATACCCCAACCTACACAAACTATATTGAGAAAAAAGTGCATTTACCGTGATCTCTGAAGGATGATCAAATTCCTCACGTGTGCCATATCAAATGT
The DNA here is from genome assembly GCA_013349725.1 of Deltaproteobacteria bacterium. The sequence goes on from DUZB01000290.1 coordinate 4,485, forward strand.
TATCGACCGGTGCGTTTTTCGCTTCCTCCATTAGCCTGTCAAGACATTGGGTCAGATAAACGGGTATGGAAAGGAGCCGGTAGGACACGGCCTGCCCCAGGGTGGTTTTCAATTGGATGTTTTCCATGGTGGGTAAATTGAAATTGCATCGGACCGCTAAATCAAGATGTTTTTCAGCCATAAATTGATGGAGCGACTTCATGCTTCCCGCTGGGCCGGATTTTACCTCGAGAGGGACCACCTGATCTCCATGCTGCAGGAGGAAATCGATCTCTCCCTGCCTTCCCCCGGTCTTCTGCCAGTAGAAAAGGGCGGCCTCGGACAGCGGGGTTTTCAGAGCACGCAGCTGTTGACCCACAAATTGTTCCGCCAGGCCACCTTTATTCGAAAGGATGAGGTTTGCGGCCTCCTGGCGTCTTGTTGATGAAATACCGAGCTGTATGGAAATAAGCCCGATATCAACCATTAGCGCCTTGAAAAATTTCTCGTTTGACTCCGCCCCCAGAGGCAATCCGTTTCCGGCTGAATGGGACACTTTGGTACAGACTTTTGCTTGACAAAGCAAATCAAAGGCCTTTTTAATGGGGCCGGTCTTGCTTGCGGGATCAACCCGGCTGTACACAAATTTGTTTCCCAGCTGACGTGCCGCGGACAACATGATTTTACTCAACACGCCGGCTTCCATCTCTCCGCCGTATTTGTGAAAATCATCCCGATAAGTGGCTAACAGGTCATGTTGAATTTTAATGCAAGCATCTATATCTTCAGTAGTTATCCATTCCTGAACGACTTCAGGCATTCCCCCCGTGAGACAATAGGTCTGGTACAATTTGAGGCATTTTTCATGGAGCGATTGAGGCATTCCCGATGCCACTGAAAAGGAAGACAGTTTCTGGTAAAGGGCATCGTGGCCGGATGCTCGGACGAATTCAAAGAAGGAGATCGGTTCAAGATAAAAATAGGTGATTCGTCCCACAGGCATGCTGTATTGATATTTACTGAGAGCGAAATCGAGCAATGATCCGGCCGCAATGACCGGCAGATCCGGCATGTCCTCCCTGAACCATCTGAGTTTTGTGAACAATTCCGGCACAGCCTGGATTTCATCTATAAAAAGCAATGAGGATTCGCGTTTTACGGGAACGGAAAATTCCGCTTCAATGTTTTTCAAAATTTCTTGAGGTCGATTTTCCGAAAAAAGGTCTGCCAGAGTGGGAAACCGTTCCAGGTTGATCTCGATCAATTGCAGATCATGACGTTTTGCAAGATCCCTTACCAGCCAGGTCTTGCCGACCTGCCTGGCGCCCCTGAGGACCATTGGCTTCCGGT
>DUZB01000116.1 GCA_013349725.1 Deltaproteobacteria bacterium
TCCAATTAGTCGAGAGTACGTTCGGAAGGTCATAATCTTAATCGTAATCATAATCTTACTCTTTTACAGCCTATTTTAGAGCTGCCCGATTATGATTATGATTAAGATTATGAGTAAGAAAAAAATCTAATGGACCACGTTAGAACCAAGCCCGAAATCCGCTGCCAGAAAATTTGAATAGGATACCAAAAAACATCTTTCAGGTGACACAACGATGAATCAAAAGAGTTTACAATTTGAACAGGGCCCCATCAGACCGCCAAGCGAGGCAAGAAGCCTTCTTTTAAGATTTACCAGGAACTGTCCCTGGAACCAGTGCAGGTTCTGCCCCGTTTATAAGAAAAGAAAGTTTTCCCTCAGGACAGTCGAAGAAATCAAGGGGGATATCCGGACGGCAAGAGACATTGCCGATGAAATTCAGGCCCTTTCCCGGAAACTTGGGCACAAGGGCGCCGTTGATGATCCGGTTGTCAGCGCCATTTTTGGGGAATCGGGATACAGCGACAGTTTCAGGAGCGTTGCCGCCTGGATGTATTACAAAACCGGCGCCTGTTTTCTGCAGGATGCCGATAACATGGTCATGAAAGCGGACGATCTGATTGAAACGTTGATGTTTCTAAAAGAAAAATTTCCGGAAATCACCCGCATCACTACCTACGGCAGGTCCCGGACCATTGTGAGAAAGTCGGTGGAGTCCCTGACTCGCATACGAAAAGCAGGACTTACCAGGATTCATATAGGTCTTGAAACGGCTTATGATCCTCTTTTGAAACTCATGAAAAAGGGGGTCACATCGGCCCAGCAGATTGAAGCCGGCCAGAAGGTTGTGAAAGCAGGAATGGAGCTCTCGGAATATGTCATGCCGGGATTAGGGGGCCGGGAAATGTGGAGGGAACACGCCATGGCAACGGCCAAAGCCCTCAACGAGATCAACCCCCATTTCATCCGGCTTCGAAGCCTTCGCATTCCAGCGCACATTCCGCTTTACCAGGATCTGACGGAGGGCAGCTTCGTCATGCAGACAGACGACGGAATCGCTGAAGAAATAAAGCTTTTCATTGAAGCGCTTGAAGGAATTACGAGCACCGTAACCAGCGATCATATCATGAACCTTCTGGAAGAAGTCTCAGGCAAGCTTCCTCAAGACAGGGAAAAGATGCTTGATGTGATCCGTTGTTACAGGGAACTCTCTGATTCAGACAGGATCATATTCCGGATTGGAAGGCGCGGGGGTGCTTACGGATCCATCAACGATCTTGCCGAAGATCCGGAAACCTTTGCCAAAATCTCAAACCTTTACCTGGATATCAAGGCAAAGGAAGGGATGGAAGGTGTGGAACAGTTTATCACGGATATGGTAGACAGATACATATAGGAATTTCCATAATGAGCTATTATCCCATTTTTGTTCAATTGCAGGGCGAAACCGCCCTTGTGGTCGGGGGCGGAAGCGTCGCACGGCGAAAAGTGGAAACCCTCCTTGAACATGGCGCATCCGTAGGCATTGTTTCCAGGATGCTTTGTCCGGAACTGGTACAATTGGTCGAGAAAGGGGAAATCCGATTTCTGGGAAAAGAATTCCGGGAAGGTTTTCTTCAAGGGATTTTTTTAGTTATTGCGGCCACGGACGACAAAGAACTGAACCACCAGATAAGCCTGGCAGCCCGGGAAAGAGGTCTTTTGATCAACGCGGTGGACCAGCCTGAAGACTGTAATTTCATCGTACCGTCTATCGTGAACAGAGGCAACCTTCAGATTGCCATCTCAACATCGGGGAAAAGCCCGGCCATGGCAAAAAAGATCAGGAAGGAGCTGGAAGGCTGTTTTGGTATGGAATATGAGGAATTTCTGGACCTCATGGGCCGTATCCGGGAAGAATTACTTCCCATGGGCTTTTCCCAGAAAGAAAACAGCGCGATTTTCCAACAGATAATAGATGCCGGCCTCCTGGACATGATTGCCAGTGGGGATACGAAAGGGGCCGAGACCGCGCTTTCGGCGATTTTGCCCGCCGGAATGGACATGGAAAAAATCAGAAGGCTATAATGACGTCAATATGGTTCAACATTGCGCTTTTTTTTGAACTGCTGGCAACCGGCGGATTCATTATCTATATCATCAAACAGGAGAAGTGGGTATTCCGGTGCTCCTATTGGATTCTCACGGCAGGCCTGGTTTTCCACACGATCTTTCTGGTTTATCGGTATTCCATCCTGGGCGTTTTTCCCGTTCTCGATCTGAAATCGGCCTTTTCTTTTTTTGCCTGGGCGGTCATTGTTGTATATCTTCTATTGAACGTAAAATTTCAGCTTATGGTGCTTGGTTCCTTCGTGGCGCCCTTTGCCGCTTTTCTCATGCTGATTTCCTACACCATCCCCGGGATGGAAGGTCCCGTAAAACCGATTTTCAAGAGTCTCTGGCTCAGCATCCATGTGAGCACCATATTCATAGGCAACGCATTTCTTGCCATAGCGTTCTTAGCCTCTATCATGTACCTGATTCAGGAACGTCACATAAAAAAGAAACACTTTGGTTCATTTTACAGCAGGCTGCCCTCTTTAGCCACCCTGGACAGGATCAACCATTATGCCATCCTGTACGGCTTCCCTTTTCTCACCGCAGGCATGATCACAGGCTCTATTTACGCCCAGTATGCCCTGGGAAGGTACTGGCAGTGGGACCCTAAGGAAGTATGGTCACTCATCTCATGGCTTCTCTACGCAGCCCTTCTCCACGAACGATTAGCTGCGGGGTGGCAGGGTAGGAAAGCGGCGGTCATGTCGATCGCGTGCTTTCTGGTCTTGGTTTTCACTTTTCTTGGTGCAAACCTGCTGGTGGGCGGCTATCACAGCTTCAGCGCCCTGGGAGCAAGATAAGCGCCGTGGTCAAGATTATCAGCATAGGGATGAACCACGAAACCGCACCCCTGGCGTTACGCGAGTGTCTCGCTCCCGAGGCGGACAGCGACCGGCACGTCCTGGCTGCGATGCGAAATATGGAAGCCATTCGAGAAGGCCTTTTTCTGTCCACATGCAACCGGGTTGAAGCACTCTTTACCACGGAAGATCCCGACCAGGCCAAAAAGGCCATCCTTACGATTCTTTCTGAGTTAGGAAGAATCCCTGAAGAACGGCTTTCAGCGTCCCTCTACACCTATGAAGATCTGGATGCCGTCCGGCACATATTTACCGTTGCATCCAGCCTTGATTCCATGGTGGTCGGAGAACCCCAGATACTGGGTCAGATAAAAAGTGCCTACGCGAAGGCGGTGAAGGAGAAGACATCCGGGGTTATTCTGAACAGGCTGATGCACAAAGCTTTTCACGTGGCCAAAAGGGTGAGAACGGAAACAGGAATATGCAGCTCAGCCGTTTCCATAAGTTATGCAGCGGTCGAACTGGCCAAGAAGATCTTCCACCTGTTGAAGGGAAAAAAAGTTCTCCTCATCGGGGCGGGCGAGATGGCGGAACTGGCCGCCAGGCATCTCATTGCCAACGGCGTTGAATCCATTTCGGTCGCCAACAGGACATTTGAGAGAGCTGTTCAGATAGCAAAGGCCTTTGACGGACTTCCTGTCTCTTTCGATGAGATCCCCCAGCAGATCCTGGATGCCGATATTGTCATCACATCCACGGCCTCCAAGGAATTCGTAATCTCCCATTCCATGGTCAAGAATCTGCTGAAGAAAAGGCGTAACAGGCCGCTCTTTTTTATCGATATTGCTGTTCCGAGAGATGTGGAACCGACGGTTAATAACCTGAACAACGTTTACCTGTACGATATTGATGACCTCAGAGGCGTCATTGAACTTAATATGAACCAGCGGCAACAGGAGGCAGTGAAGGCTGAACGGATTATCAGCGAAGAGGTGATCAAATTCGGGAAGTGGCTCAAGACCCTGAAAGTGGTGCCGACCATTATTTCTCTCAGGAACAAGGCTGAAACCATTGTCCAGGCGGAGATAAAAAAAAGCAGCACCGCCCTTTCCGACCTGACTCCCGCCCAGCGGCAGGTTATTGAAATCCTGTCCAGGTCGATTGTTCAGAAAGTACTCAGTGACCCGATTCTCTTTCTAAAAGGAAAGTCTGATAGATCCACCCTCGATCTCTACCTGGACATGACCCGTAGATTATTCAGTCTGGACATAGATGGGGATAATACCTAACCGCTAATTGCTTTTTTTGGGTAACAGATATAATATTCTAAACGATTATGGAGGACGCAATGGATTTTTCAAGGATGATTGAAACCGTGAAAGAGCATCCTGATTATCATAAGATGGGCATGATCGCGAGCCACCTCGGTGTTGTGCGGGAAAACTCGTTGAAGGGTGGAAAAGTGGTCGAAATAGAACTTGCTTTTGATGAAGAGATCATTCAAGGGATTATTCGTGAAGCAAAAAAGCAGCAGGGAATCTTCGAAGTCCTTGTAGAAACAACGGGCGGACGCCTCAAAGTGGGTGATGAAATCATGGCCGTCGTTGTGGGGGGAGATACCCGTGACCATGTATTTCCGGTGCTCATCGAAACCGTGGAACAGATGAAAAAGAAAGCTTCACATAAGAAAGAGATTTTTACCGGGGAGAATAAATAAATGAGCATGGTTGATGTCACCGAAAAGCCGATTGTAAAACGGCAGGCCGAAGCCGTTGGGAAAATCATCCTTTCACCGCAAACCGTGATAAAAATCAAGAAAGGTGAAATCAGAAAGGGCGATCCTCTGCTTATTGCTCAGGTAGCCGCCCTGCAAAGTGCAAAACAGACCTCCATTCTCATACCCCATTGCCACCAGATACCGCTTGACAGCGTTGAGGTGGACTTCAACGTCTTTGAGGAGGCCATCGAAGTCAGGTGCATTGTAAAAGCCCAGGCGCGCACCGGGGTAGAAATGGAAGCCCTCGTGGGCGTCTCCGCTGCCCTGAACACCCTGTGGGATGTGGTAAAATACCTTGAAAAAGACCAGGAAGGACAATATCCCTCCACGATGATCACGGATATCCGAGTGGTCCGGAAAGAAAAGGGCAAAAACTAAAAATAGAAACGGGAGCAGGAAAATGAGAAAGTCGATTCTGATCGCGATGGCAGTACTTCTAATGACAGGCCACATGGTCCTGCAGGCGAGGGCGGAAAAAGCATACGTATTCAATACATCGAAGATAACGCTTCGAACCGGCCCGGAAGTAGGCAAAAAAATCATTGCCATGTTGCCTCAGGATGAACCAGTGGAAGTCCTTCAAGAGGATGAGTCGGGATGGTCCCTGGTGCGCCTTTTGAAATCGTCCTGGGACAATAAAGAAGGGTGGGTCCTGAGTCGGTATCTCGTAACGCGTCTTCCGCTTCCCATTCAGGTAAACGCACTGACGGAAGAAAATTCTCGTCTCAAAACAAAGCTCACCAATTCGGAAAAGGGATGCGGAGAAAGTGTCCTCCAAAGAGATAAATAATTCTCGTCTCAAAACAAAGCTCACCAATTCGGAAAAGGGATGCGGAGAAAGTGTCCTCCAAAGAGATAAATGCCAGGAAAAACTTCAGGAAACCAGCAAGATTCTGCTGGACCTTCGCACCAGCTATGAAACACTGAAAACGGAATCCAAAGGATTTCTGAACCTGAAAGAAGAGCATGAAACCACCCTTGCGGATCTGGAAGAAATCCAGAAAACAAATGGTATTTTACAAAAGGAAAACGATGCCATGAAAGCATCGGAACGGAACAGGTGGTTCCTGACAGGGGCGCTGGTTCTGCTCTTTGGATTTTTCTTTGGCCTTGTCATGGGGAAGCAACAGAGGA
>DUZB01000165.1 GCA_013349725.1 Deltaproteobacteria bacterium
CGGGCGCTGCGATTCCTATCGTGTCTCCCGTTTTCAAGGCAGGCGGTTTGATGTTTTTTTTCACTGTAGGAGTCCGATGTCCGATGTCCGATGTCCAAGGTCTAAGGTTTAAGGTCCAAGGTTCACGGTTCGTCACTCGTCACTTGTCACTCGTCACTTGTCACTCGTCACCCTGTTCTTCTTAAAGAGGATTGCCAACCCCTGAAGGGTAAGGAACTCTTCTACCTTTTCGATGGTTTCAGTTACTTCGCACATAAGGGGCGCCAGTCCGCCGGTAGCCAGCACGCGCGGGTTTTCCCCGGACTCTTTTTTCATTCTGTTTACAATGCCATCTACCAGACCGGCATAACCGTAGATGATTCCGGCGTTCATGCTGCTGATGGTATCCTTGGCTATAACTGTTCTGGGCCGGGAAAAGATTTCGACCCTTGGAAGTTTTGAGGCTGCCTGAAACAGGGCTTCACAGGAGATCATGACTCCCGGTGCAATAGCGCCGCCCATATAAGCCCCTTCCCCGGATATGTAATCAAACGTGGTTGCCGTGCCGAAATCCACCACGATGAGGGCGCCATGATATCTCTCATAGGCGGCTACCGCATTGACGATGCGATCCGCTCCCACTTCCTTTGGATTATCGTATTTAATCGGCATCCCTGTTTTGAGCCCCGGTCCTACAATGAGAGGCTGTACGCCGAAGTAACGGTTGGAAAAATCCTCCAATGTATTCAAGAGCGGTGGGACCACACAGGATACGATGGTTCCCGTAATATCCCGGAAACCGAGGCCCTCCCACTGAAAGAAGTTGCCGACAATCATTCCCAGTTCGTCGGCAGTGATTTCTTTTTCAGTCCGGATCCTCCAATGGTGAAGAATCTCGTCTTCCCTGACAACTCCCAGAACAATATTTGTATTGCCGACATCCACACAGAAAAGCATTGGTTTCCCCTGTAACTTTAGCTCACTTCAAATTTTAGTTCACTTCAAACTTCAGCAACGTTTTCTAACCATACTTGATGGCATCAATTATCTTCACGGTTTCAACCGCTTTTTTAACATTATGGACCCGGACGATGTGGGCGCCATTCATGACACTTGCTGCGGCGGCCGCCATGGAGCCGGTATCCCTTTCGTGGGGCTTTCTCCCCAGAATGTGGCCGATAAAGGCCTTGTTCGAGCTTCCCACAAGGATGGGCCGTTCAAGGTCCCTGAACCGGTCCAGGGATCTGAGTATCTCTAAATTATGAGAGAAGGTTTTCCCGAATCCGATTCCCGGGTCTACAACAATCAGGTCTTTTCTTATTCCCAGAGCAACGTATCTGTCCATGGAGTGATTGAGAAAGTCCAGAACCTCTCCCACCACGTCATCATATATAGGATTGTCCTGCATGTTTTCCGGATTCCCCTTCATGTGCATGAGGATGATGGGAACTTCGGCTTTTGCTGCAAACGCTCCCATTTCAGGGTCAAAATGCAGGGCGCTAATGTCATTGATGATGGATGCTCCCGCATCCATGGCTTCCATGGCCACCTGGCTCTTGGTGGTATCTATGCTGATGGGGATAGATAATTCTCTGGTGAGGGCCTGAATAACCGGAATAACCCGGTCAATTTCTTCGGCGCTGGAGAGCTTTTCCGCGTAGGGCCTGGTGGACTCCCCTCCCACGTCAATGATGTGGGCCCCGTCCCTTGCCATTTTCAAGCCGTGTTCCACAGCCCTTCCCGGGTCCAGAAAAAGGCCGCCGTCCGAAAACGAATCAGGGGTGACATTCAGCACGCCCATGACAAGGGTCCTTCGATGCAGATTGAGAGTATGCCCCTGCCACTTCAGCTCGAAATCCATCCTATTTTTCTTCCGGATTCCCAGTCGTCTTTTCTTCTTTCTTTTTGAAAGCCCCTGCCATGATCTTTTCGATATCTTGAGAATTAAGGGTTTCTTTCTCCAGGAGCGCGGTGGCCATATCGTGCATGGTGCTCAGGTTGTCACTGATGAGACCGGAAGCCCGATCATAGGCGTCAGTTATAATTTTCCGAACCTCCGCATCTATTTTCTGTGCGGTATTCTCCCCATAATCCCTGTGCTGAGAAAACTCCCGGCCCAGAAATATCTGTTCTTCTTTTTTTCCGAACGTGAGGGGTCCCAGCTCTTTGCTCATGCCGTAACTGCAGACCATTTTCCGGGCCAGGTCTGAAGCTCGCTCAATATCGTTGCCTGCACCGGTTGTCTCCGTTTCCAGCACGATTTCTTCCGCAGCTCTTCCTCCCATCAGAATGCATATATTGTTCAGGAGAAAACTTTTTGGGTAGGTGTGTTTTTCATCCGTTGGAAGCTGCTGGGTCAATCCCAGCGCCCGCCCCCGCGGCATGATGGTTACCTTGTGGATCGGGTCGGTGTCGGGAAGCAGCATCGCCACGAGGGCATGGCCGGATTCGTGGTAAGCGGTCAGTCGTTTTTCTTCATTACTGATGATCATGCTCTTTCGTTCGGTTCCCATGAGGACTTTGTCTTTGGCATCTTCAAAGTCCACCAATTCAACCCTGTCCTTTCCGCGTCTGGCAGCCATGAGTGCGGCTTCATTGACCATGTTCTCAATGTCTGCCCCCGTGAATCCGGGGGTTCCCCGGGCAAGCAGGTTGACGTCCAGGTTGTCGGTAACCAGCTTTTTCTTGAGATGCACCTTCAGTATTCCTTCTCTTCCCTTCAGGTCCGGTATGGAAACGACGACCTGCCGGTCGAAGCGTCCCGGCCTCAACAATGCCGGGTCCAGGACATCCGGTCGGTTGGTTGCGGATATGAGGATGACNCCTTCATTTGATTCGAAACCATCCATCTCAACCAGCAGTTGGTTCAATGTCTGTTCCCGCTCGTCGTGTCCGCCTCCGAGACCCGCCCCGCGATGTCGTCCCACCGCATCGATTTCGTCTATGAATATGATGCAGGGGGCATTTTTCTTCCCCTGATTGAAAAGATCCCTGACGCGTGAGGCGCCTACGCCAACAAACATCTCTACAAAATCTGAACCGCTTATGCTGAAAAAAGGGACCCCGGCTTCTCCTGCGATGGCCCGGGCTAAAAGTGTCTTTCCGGTCCCGGGGGAGCCCACAAGAAGCACCCCTTTGGGGATCCTTCCCCCAAGACGGGTAAACTTTTTGGGATCGCTCAGGAATTCGACAATTTCTTCCAGTTCTTCTTTTGCTTCATCAATGCCGGCCACGTCTTCGAAGGTGACTTTTTCCTGGGAATCAGTCATGAGCCTGGCCTTGCTTTTCCCGAAAGACATGGCTTTCCCGCCGCCTGCCTGCATTTGGCGCATGAAAAATATCCACACTCCGATCAGCAGAAGCATGGGGACCCATGACAGTAAAACCTGAAACCAGGAAGAGTCGTCTGCCGGTTTTGCGGAAATCTTCACTCCTTTTCCCCGCAACATGGTGATCAGTTCGGGATCTTTGGGTGCATAGGTCTTGAAGGGGCCCTGGGAGGACATCCCGGAAATATTTTCTCCCTGGATGGTAACCTGGTTGACGCTTCCGCTTTCAACCATGTTCAGAAAATCACTGTAGTCGATGGCAGCACTGGTTCTGTCGGGGTGTTTGAATATTTGAAAAAGCATCACCATCATAAGACTGATTACGAGCCAAAGAGCAAGATTCTTGTAAAATGGGTTCAAATGAAACCTCCCTTGTAAATTCAGGCCTCAGCCCGATCCTGAAAAATCAAAAAAACAAAAATAAAGAAAGCCTGAGGCCTTCACCTCTCTTACCTGGACAGCATTTTTCCATACGGCAAAATTCCATACGAAAACTTTCTTATTATAGTCCCTTTTTTAAAAAATTCCATAAATTTTTGTTGACACATGCCTGTGTGTCTTTCAAGAATAGCCCCATGGTCGCGCGTTCAGTATGCATTTGTCGGGTGGTGCGTGAACAAGCAATTTAGAAGAGGTAGGAAAGGAGACATCCATGGTGGAAAAAATGTTTACCAAAGAAGACCTGGCCCAGATAGAGGAAAACGGACTCAGCGAGGCGGAGATCAACAGACAGATGTCCCTTTTCAAGATGTCGACCCCCTATTTAAAGCTCTTAGGCCCTGCTTTTCCAGGGGATGGCATCCGGGTATTTGACGACGAACAGAAAAAGAAGTTTATGGGAATTTACGGGGAAGAGTCTCCACGAAGGGAATGTCTGAAATTCGTACCCGCATCCGGAGCGGCCTCCCGAATGTTCAAGGTGCTTTTGAGCGCTATGAACCGGAACAGGCCGGTAACAACAGATTCCGTTTCAAAAGAGGCAGATAAGGGGGATAAAGATGCCGTCCAGCTCCTTGATTTTATGAAACGTATAAGGGACTTTGCTTTTTTTCCGGACTTGAATGCCTGCTTGAAAATGAAAGGGCTGGATGGAGAAACTCTTACGGAACAGGGAAGCTTTACGGAACTGATAAAATGCCTCCTGACGGATGACGGCCTTGACTATGCGAACCTTCCTAAGGGGCTGCTCAAATTTCATCGATACCCTGAAGGCAGCCGCACCGCGTTTGAAGAACACCTTGTTGAGGCCGCCGCATATGTGCGCAAAAAGGATTCAACCTGTCCTCTTCACTTTACGGTTTCTCCTGAACATAGGAACAAATTCCGCAACTGTCTGGAAGACACGAGAAAAACCTGTGAGGAGAAGTTCCAGGCTTCTTTTGATGTCGCTTTTTCCATTCAGAAGAATGCTACCGATACGGTGGCCGTTGATCTGGACAACCGACCATTCAGGCAGGAGAACGGGACGCTGCTGTTTCGTCCGGGGGGGCATGGCTCTTTGCTGCGCAATCTGAATGATCTCAAAGGGGAGATCATTTTTATCAAGAATATAGACAATGTAGTGCCGGATCGGTTGAAGCCGGAAACATTTGAATGGAAGAAAATCATGGGTGGATATCTCCTGTTTCTACAGAGCCGGATATTCGACTTTTTAAAAGAGTTTGACTCCGGCGAAGTGGTTCCGGGTTTATTTGAACGCGCGGAGTCTTTTCTTGATGAAGAACTCATGCTTCCGGTACCTGCTTCCATCACCAAAGGGTCTTCGGATGACCGGAGAGCATCCCTGATCAAAAGACTGGACCGCCCTGTCAGGGTCTGTGGAATGGTGAAGAACGCCGGAGAACCGGGGGGAGGGCCTTTCCGGGTAAGAGATGATGATGGGGGAATGTCTTTTCAGATCGTTGAAACGGTACAGATTGATCCCGATTCAGCCCCGCAGCAGTCCATTCTGGCTGCTTCCACCCATTTTAATCCGGTGGACCTGGTCTGTGGAGTGCGAGACTGGCAGGGGAAGCCGTTTGATCTTAAGGAATTTGTGAATCCAAACACCTTTTTTGTTTCTGAGAAATCGAAAGATGGAAGAGATCTGAAAGCACTGGAACACCCCGGGCTCTGGAATGGATCGATGGCCGGGTGGATTACCGTCTTTGTGGAAGTGCCTGCTATTACATTCAACCCGGTCAAGACGGTCAATGATCTTCTGAGGAAAGAACACCAGCCTTTGGATTGACGATTGAGGATTGAAGATTGATGGTCTCGTGAAATGCATGTATAGGGCTTGGTTCTAACGTGGTCCATTAGATTTATTTTCTTACTCATAATCTTACTCATAATCTTAATCGGGCAGCTCTAAAATAGGTCGTAAAAGAGTAAGATTATGATTACGATTAAGATTATGACCTTCCGAACGTACTCTCGACTAATTGGATCAAGTGGGCGAAGTTAGAAC
>DUZB01000195.1 GCA_013349725.1 Deltaproteobacteria bacterium
CCCTGGGTCTGGCAGGCCACCCGCAGTTCGCCGCGTTGCGCAATTTCGTCCAGAGTGCCCGCGGACGCCGTCATAGCGCCCCCCGCAACCATCAATACTACCATCACCCAACTCAACCATTTGCATGACATGATCCTACCTCCTTGTCGTTAATGTGTTTTGATGCTCCAGCACTTCCTCTTTGACCACAAGGCCATGTTCTGCCAAGAACAGCGATCTTCATTCAGCCACTCTCCGGAATGATGTGGGAGTGAGCCAGTATTGGGTCCGGCTATGACCATTCGCCTGTTTCAAGGTATTTTTTCAACTCTTTTAGGGTTCTACCTGCAAGCCCTAACGATTCAACGGTTCGCATGCCTTTTTTGAAATAATCTTCATCCATTAGAATTCCCCCCATTTTCACGATCGCTTCACAGGTCGGCGTAGGGATGTCGAGCATCTTTCCTAGAGAGCAAAACAGGACTAGCCCCATCCCGATATCCTCATGAAAATATCGGTTGTTAAGAGTGTTAGGGTTGCGAAATGATTTGAAACCTTCTCCTTTTTTGTAACAATCATGGTAGTCGGTGCTCGATGCATATCCTTGTTTGACGGAAGTCTCCGGGTCGGATTGAGCCGGATACCCGAGAGCTCGCAGAAGAGCCATTCGTTCTTCGTCTAGTTTTTGAATCAACCGGGCGACCGCTGGAGATACCCCGTCCCCGTAAAAGAAGGTGCGATCTCCTTCATTCTCGATCCGTGCTGCGTTCAGTATAGTAATAGCCGGGTGAATTACTGGATTGGCGTTGTTCAATCCAGCCTCCAAGACGCTGGCACCGCGTACAAGACCGGGGTAGAGAGCTTCCAATTCACCGCAAATCCCATCCATAGCCGATGCAGGTAAGGTTCCATAAACCACGCGATTGACTTTGACGGCAATCTCGACCGTGGACCCTTTCGCTCGGCACCCATAGGTTAGAGTGGCTGTCTCTACAATAACAGGCAATTTCTTTAACCCAAATTCGCGAAAGACCTTTGCGAGAAGGAGCGACCCACCAGTGGAGCCCGGGTTGAGTATTACGAGCTGATGGGGTTGAACGAGGGGTGCCAGTTCCTTAGCGATCCGTTCGTGGACCAGCGCCTGGGTGCAGACCATGATTGTGTCCACATCCGACACGGCTTTGGATAGATCCGTTGTCACCATGTCCAGGCGAGCCTCACCATTGACGGCACCCGTTGCCGTCAGTATGGGATTTTCGATAAGGCCCTCGATATTCGCTCTGAACTCTGGAAACTCGAAAAGACGGACGTGCTTTCCATGAAGCGTGAACTCAACGGCGCTCGCTTTTCCTCCATTACCAGCGCCAATAACTGCAATCCTTTCGATCATAATAAACTGCCTCCATTCAGCCTGTGGAATTTAAAGCTATGTTTGAACTTAATTCAGGGGTTCTCGAATACAGTGATAATTTGCTCCATCGCCCAATCGATCTCCTCTTTCTTTATGATCAATGGGGGAGTAAACCTGATAATGTTGTCATGTGTCTCCTTGCACAGCAACCCGAGTGACATCAACCGTTCACAATACCTGCGGGCTCCTCCAGCCTCCGGAAAGAGTTCAAGGCCGATCATAAGCCCTCTGCCCCGAACCTCCTTGATCAGGGAACTCCGGATCTGCTGCAACGCCTCCAGAAAATACCCTCCAACCTCAGCCGCGTTTTCGATCATCTTCTCTTCGATCAGAACTTTGAGCGCGGTCCTGGCTACAGCGCAAGCCAGCGGGTTTCCTCCGAAGGTGCTCCCGTGTTCTCCCGGCCGGAGAACGCCCAGGACTTCGGTGTTGGAAAGGACTGCGGATATTGGATAAAATCCACCGGACAATGCTTTGCCGATCAATGTGATATCCGCTTCGATGCCCTCGTGCTGTTCCGCCAGGAGTCTGCCGGTGCGACCGAGACCCGTCTGGATCTCGTCAAGAATCAAGACCACATGGTTCTTCTCGCAGATCGCTTTAGCCTTTTTCAGGTAGCCCCCGGGAGGGATAATAATTCCGGCTTCCCCCTGAATGGGTTCCAACAAGAATCCTACGGTGTTAGGAGTGATGGCTTCCTCAAGGGCGTCAGCATCGCCGAAGGGGATGATCTTGAACCCCGGCGTGAAGGGGCCGAAAGCTTGGCGATAATAATCTTCTGTGCTGAATCCCACCAAAGTGATCGTCCGCCCATGAAAATTGTTCTGGCATACGATGATTTCGGCCTTGTCCCTGGGAACGCCTTTCACTGTGTAGCCCCATTTTCTGACTGCCTTAATGATCGTTTCGACAGCCTCGGCGCCACTATTCATGGGCAACACTTTGTGGGAGTTTGTTAACTCGCAGAGCTCTTTGTAAAGAAGCCCAAGCTGGTCATTGCGGAAGGCACGAGAGGTGATCGTCATTTTCTCGGCCTGTTCCCTCATAGCATCGAGAATTTTGGGGTGGCAGTGCCCCTGATTCACCGCCGAATAAGCCGCAAGACAGTCAAGATATTTCTTTCCGTCCACGTCCCAAACCCAAACCCCCTTCCCCCGGCTCAGCACCACATCAAGAGGCTTATAATTGTGGGCTCCATATGTTTCTTCCAGTTCAATGAAATCAGCGGTTTGCATGTCTAATGTCTCACGACTTGTTTGTCATTTACCTGAAATAACGCGAATTGATCGAAGGCACCGATTACTCGGCAAAGTTGGGCCGAAGCCAATTGCCTTCTGATTTCATGATGACGAATGATTCGCTTCTAACAACGTTTCCCAGTTTGAGGATGGATTCGGTCGTGAAGCGATACAGCTCATTCTTCCCGCCCGATATGAGCACTTCGGCAATGATGTCGTAGCGCCCGGTCACAACTCCCGCCCAAACGACATTGGGAAGGCCCGCTATTTTTGCAAGGATCTGATCCATCTTTCCTTGGGATTGAATGCTCATCGCCACTATGGCGGTTGTCATTTCCGGGTGTTTTTGAGGGTCGATGAAACCCGAGACTTTGAGAAGGCCCTCTTTCTCGAGCTTTTTAATTCGCTTGCGCAAAGTCGGAGCTGTTACCTTCAGTCGCTTTGCCAAAGAGCCGATAGGAATCCGGCCATCTTCGACCAGGAGACGAATTATTCCCTTGTCCAATGTGTCGAGCAGGGTATTTTGCATATTGACCTTAAAAGGCCTCACAAAACAAAAAATTTAAAAAATGGTGCTATAATTTTCTTAAAAGATATTATAATGCACTTAAACTATATTATTAGATTCTTTGTCAAGATATTATTTTCATAAATAGAAATATCTATGTTTATAGTTGGCCTATTGTCGGGGACTGGCTTTGGGTTAAGCGGAAAATCGGAGTTGTCTGTCCAAACGAGGCTACCTGGAGAGTGAGACGTCGAGGAAACATGTTTAGCGATCGAGTTGTGCCCGCAGCCAAACTAATGAGGGGGAACGGAGTTCTTCACTAATGAAAGGCACTTCTGTGGCATGGACCAAGGTCAATATTCTTTAGATCACTAATCAGCAATTTTATTTTGGTAGCTTCCGTGCCTTTCGCATTCAGCAACAGAAGGGGTGTTTGGCGGGCAGGTGGCATTGTGGCCGTACTCCCCGCACCAGAAGGTGCACTTCATCCTCACCCACTGGGAGACAACGATGTCTTCCGGCTTGATCCACTTGAAATCCGAGAAACCGATCTGCTGAAAAAGGTTTTCCAGGGCTTTCCTTTGTTCTTGCTCAGGCGTGCTTTCTTGTCCATGCTGACTCCTCTCATTCGACGAAATTTTCGCAGAGCATAGTGATTCCCATCGCCCTCAGCAAGAGTTATTTTCTGGGAAACAGCCTTGATGCTTTCTAATTCTCCTTTTACGCTTTATAATCTGGATTGGTCACAGGAGGTAGATATTCGTGGTGCTATTGGATCAGCGGGCTATTGCCGTGAAAATTCCCCTGCGAGGGTGTCCGACAACCCAAAATTCCTCTTCCCTCGAGGGGGAGAGGTGAGGTGAGGGGGTGGGGAATCCATGAAAATTCTCACCGTCTCAGATCGTGTCGAACCTGTTCTTACCACAGAGTTCGACCCTGAGCGATTCGCCCGGATCGACCTGATTCTTTCCTGCGGGGACCTGCAGCCGGAATACCTGTCTTTCCTGGCGGATGCGCTTCATGCTCCCTGTTTCTATGTCAAAGGAAATCATGATATACGCTACGAGTCAAAGCCCCCCAAGGGGTGCACCGATCTTCACGCCAAGCTCGTTCAATTCCAGGGGATCAGGCTGCTCGGGCTGGAAGGGTCGCGGTGGTACAACGGGGGGCCCCATCAGTACAGTGAACGGGACATGAAGAGGATCATTTGGGGGTTCCGCCCGAAGCTGTGGATAGGCAAGGGGCTGGACATCATCCTGACCCATTCGCCACCCCGGCACATTCACGATGAAGAAGACCTGTGCCACAGGGGGTTCCGAAGCTTTCGGTGGCTCATCGACAAGTATTCACCGAGGTATTTCATTCATGGACACACCCATGCTCTTTTCACGGATCCTTCGGAGCGCATCACTACCGTCAATCAGACCAAGGTGATCAACAGCTATGGGTACTTCATCTTCGACATCGAGCCTGGCTCGATGGCTCAGTAAGGTTTTCGGGCCGAAGAGACGCTCAAGGGCCGAGGAGATCAAATCCTTTCGGAAGAATCTGGTGGAGGACGAGGCATTGGATACCAGGGACCTGGGCACCCGACCGGTCCGCCTGGACAAGATCATCGGGAGCGTAGGCAGGTATCACGATTTTGACAGCACTTTCCAGTTGAAGGACCACCTGCCCCATGAAAAACTGGAGAGTGTCAAAAAAATGATGCGGGAGGGAAAACCCCTTACTCCGGTCGAGCTCTACCAGTTAAAGGACGAGTACTACGTTTTAGACGGTCACCACCGGGTTTCGGCAGCCAAAGAATTTGGCTACAAAGTGATCGAAGCCCGCATCGTCCAGGTGATTCAGGACGATGATACCTTGGAAAGCACGCTCTATCGAGAAAGGGGGGATTTCAATGAAAAGGCAAACCTTCCGGAACTGATCGAGCTCACAGAAGTAGGGCGATACGGCCATCTGGAACGACAGATTCTCAAGCACCGGGGCTTTTTAGAGCAGGAGAGGGGATCGAGCGTTTCGTACCAGGGTGCTGCTCTGGACTGGCACAAAACCATTTACCTGCCTCTCGTGACGGCCATCAAGAAAGGGAACCTCATCGAATCATTCCCCAGTCGAACTCTTGCTGACCTTTACGTGTACATTTCATGGCACCAGTGGGAAAAGGGATCGACCCGCAAGTACGGGATCGGGATTGACCAGTTGATTCCAAAAGACATGGAGGCGTTTCGGAAAAAAATGGCCGAAAAAAGCGGGCAGGAATACCCGGAAATGAAGAGGGAGATCACAGCCTTTGTCCTGATGAATGTAGCGGCCAAGCGGGATTACCAGATCATCGACAAGCTCTACGAACTCGAAGAGATTAGGGAAATCCACTCGGTTCACGGGGAATTCGACATCATCGCCAAAGTCGTCCTCACCCGTGACTTGCTCGCCTCGGATGCGGAGGCCATCGGGCAATTCGTCCACAACCAAATAAGGCAAGTGCCCGGCGTGGTGAGCACCCAGACGCTCATTCCCGGGATCTCTAAAATCAAGAAGGAGTCGACCCGACGAGATCGCAGCGCAGCCTAGCCGCAGCCAAGAACCTATTTTCCCTCATCTTATCCCTCTCCT
>DUZB01000218.1 GCA_013349725.1 Deltaproteobacteria bacterium
ACTTGATGTCCATGAAATTTCTGGGGTCGGTTCCTACGCCGGAATAGTAGCCGGTGTACTCGCCGAAGGGACCCTCATCCATGAATTTCTCCGCGTCGCATTCTCCTTCAAGGACGATCTCAGCATACGCGGGGATGGGCAGATCAACGGTTTCCCCTTTGACAACCTTACAGGCCTCTCCGCGTATGGAACCATACACGTCATATTCGGAGATGTTCGCGGAAACCCTTGCCGCCCCAAGGATAAACAGAAGAGGATCGCATCCAATGATGGAGGCGCAGGGCATCGGTTTGCCCATCTTCTGGTATTTCTTGAGCATCTGGTCGGCATGTTTTCCTTTGATAAACTGGGTGCCGATCTTGTTTTTGCCCAAGAGCTGAGACCTGTAGGTCCCTAGGTTTACCCAGCCCGTTTCGGGATCTTTCGTGATGATGAAATGGGCGGTGCCGATATATCTGCCGCCATCCAGGGGAAAGAAATGGGGAACGGGGAACTTGTACAGATCCACATCGTCTCCCATGAGGATATTCTGCTTGCATGGAGCGTCTTTCTTATCAACAAATACCGCGGGAATGGGGTTTCTACACATCCTTACCCAGTTCCTCAGGATTTCCGGCAGGGGGGTTTCTTTGGGCAGTCCTAAAATGAGGGCCAGTTTCTGGGCGGTGCTGCATGAACTGGTCAGGACCGGCGTGTCATAGTCCTTGACGTTTTCAAAAAGCAAGGCCGGGCCCTGGGCTTCTTCATTCAGTTTGGCGATGTGGGAAAGTTCAAGGTTCCAATCCACTTCCGCGGTAATTCTTTTGAGTTCGCCTTCTTTCTCCGTCAATGCAATATAGTCTCTCAAGTCTTTCATGAATTTGTTACCTCCTGATTTGGGTTTAATAGGGTTAAAGAAATATTTTCTAAAAAAGTGATTGCAAAATTTTTGTTTCAGCCTTTTCTCTTCTAAATGGGCATGATGCAACTTGGGTCAACCCCGAACATGGAAGCGCCGTCATTCCGGGCATGAACCGGAATCCAGAAACTTGGCGCCGACAAACTGGATTCCCGCGTTCGCGGGAATGACGTGGATCGCTGTTATGCCTTTTGCCGGGTGTTTTCTTAGTAAACGTCCATGACAAAGGATTTGTCACCCCCAGCCATGAAAACCGAGGCAGAGCCTGGGAACAATCTGCAAGTCTCCGGCACACAAAAAAGAACCTGACGACGTTCATTCGTGTGATTCGTGTTATTCGTGGTCAAAAAGTGTTTTCATAGTTTTGATAACGGATTGCCTGATCGGCATTTTCATTCCATCATTCCAAAATCGTGCCTGCACGAGGTTTTTTTCAGGCAGCAGGTATCTTGATCCGTTTCATGGCCTGAGCCATGAGCAGTTGGTATCCGGTCTTGCTGCCGATAACGGATTCTCTTTTGCGCCGGCTCCAGACGGTCTCCGGGCGGGCCTGTACAATAAAAATGCTCTCAGGGAATTCGAAATCACCATCAACAGCCCACTCGATATCCATGGCCCGCCCGTAATGCTTTTCAATAATACGGGCCACTTTTGCCAACTCTTTTACCTCGTGGCTTTCGAGACAACATCTGGTCTGCATTTCTTCCGGCACTTCCACATCGACCACTTCTCCTTTTTCCACGTCATGAACGCATTTGATATGTTTGGTCGATATGGTTCTTTCATTGGTTTCCATGACCACTTTATCCACGACGAACTTGTCGGGATTAACGGAGCCGGATACAACGGTTTCCCCTAATCCCCAGCTTCCTTCAATCACGACCTTTGAAGGATCGCCATTGGTGGGGTTGAGGGTGAACATGACCCCTGCCGTTCTGGAATTGACCATCTTTTGAACCCCCACACTGATATAAACCTTTTCATGGGGAAAATTATTTTTATTCCTGTAGTCGATGGCGCGGGGTGTGAAGAGGCTGGCCCAGCAGTTTCGGACCCTTTCGATGATCCTGTCCGCCCCTACAACCCATAAATAGGTGTCCTGTTGTCCCGCAAAACTGGCAGTGGGAAGATCCTCAGCGGTTGCGCTGGATCGAACCGCAACAGGCACGTTTTGAACGGCGCATTTTTCACAAAGCCGGGAATAGCCCGCTTCAATGGCCGTTTGAATTTCGTCGTTCATGGGGGTATTGTTGATCAAGTCCTGAATCTCAGAGCTGGCCCTGTCGAGCGCAACCATGTCGGCCGGTCCCATATTTGAAAGGGTATGCTGAATCTTATCTTTTATTCCTGACTCTGTGATGAATTGGAGATAGCTGTCCGTCGTTACGGCGAAACCAGGTGGAACGCGAATGCCGGCCTTGATCATCTCCCCAAGGCTGGCATTCTTGCCGCCTACCATCGGGAGGGATGTTTTATCCAGAACTTCAAAATTGAGCATGTAATCCATCTATTCCTCTTCTTAAAAGCTATAGAAAGGGGAGGAGGCGCCGAGTGATTTTCATCTGGATACCCTCCTCCCCAGGAAGTTTCCGGTTTGTGCAGAATTGACCGGGGAAGGACGACCGATTATGCCGCTCGCTCTATAATCGTAACCACCCCGGTCTCTCCATCGACTCGGATGGTATCGCCTGTCTTGATGACCGAGGTCGCGATCCCGGCGCCTGTTACCGACGGAACGCCGTATTCCCTGCAAACAATGGCCGCATGACTCGTGAGCCCGCCGATATCCGTTACTGCAGCCTTTATCTTTGTGAACACCGGCGCCCATGATGGATTGGTCGTGGGGCACACAAGGATTTCTCCGGGTTCAAGGGCCATGACATCCTTGAGGCGCTTCAGTACCCTTGCCTTTCCTTCCACAACACCGGCTGAAGAGGCGAATCCCTTGATTTCCTTGACATCCCCTGGATCGATATCCACACTGCCCTTCAACCATTCCTTGACTTTGTCGGTGGTCACGCCCCACAACATAATCGTAAAGGGCTCCGCCACTTCTTCGGGTGGAACGCCAAGAGCCGGAGTAGGCATCCATTTGCCTGCTGCATCAAGAATTTTTCTCCGCTTGGCAACCTTGGCTTTGTAAAAATCTCCCCTCAGGGGAATGTCTACGCCCAACGCCCAGCCGGTGGCAAGCTCCGTCAGGATTTCAGGGATCTCGTATCGATTGAACATGAAAATGTCGTCCACTTTTTCGATCATGTCGTTATTCACCAGCAGCGTTCCAAAGGCCCTGACCTTGGAATACCATATGGTGTGGAACCAGTGTTCCACCCAGAACAGGTGATCTTCGGCATACCGATAAATGGTTCGAACCACTTTGTGGGCATCGTCAAAGGCCTGTCTGTCTTCGTCGGTGCTGATCAGGTCCCGGTACTGGGCGATGGTTTTTTCCCTGTCTTTATCAAGGGCATCCAGGTCTCGTTCAATGGTTTCCCCGTTCTCCAGCCGTTCTACATAACTCTTGATGTACCCGTACGGTATATCGAGTTGATCGATCCAGCTTCCCTCATAATGGAACCATCCGGATCCGCAAGATACAAAAAACCACGGGTCTTTGGCTTCTTCGAAGGCAGCGAGCCATTTCTTTCCATCAGGGATATTTCCAAGGGCTGCTATTTTTTCTTTTGCATTGGTTTCCGCCTTCAGGATATCCGCTACCCCTTCCAGGGATACAGCCAGCCTGGACAGCTTGCACAATTCTTCTTCAGGGCGGAACATGGATACGTATGCACCGGCTACCATCTTTCCGATGGCGCTCTCACTGATGCCTGGAAAAAGCTTTCTGGCGACATCTCCAAACATGAGGTAGGCTAAATAGGTCAGGTTCAGCATTTCGAAATGAAACTGCCAACCCTTGATCATCTGATTCACAAGCAGATCGAATGATTCAAGCAGATCGTAGGAAGCATAATATCCCCTTGGCGCAGGAATGACCTGATCTTCAGGGACAAATTTTGGAAGTTCCGCGGGTATTTTCAAAGCCTTCATCTCTTCGCCAAGGGCTTGGAACTTTATGAGCCATTTGTCCCACAATTCGTTGTAATGTTCAAAGACATAGAAAACCCGTTTTTCAAACAACGCGGCCTTTTCTCCGATCACCTCATCCGGCGGGGGCGCCACCGCGCAGATGTACAGGTATCCTCCCACCAGCCTCTGGGCAATCCCCTGGGCGGGCGGAATGCAGAAGACCCTGGTGGTATATTGCGAGAGGGAAATCTGCCATGCCTCCTGAAACAGCAGGTCTAATGGCGGCATCGGTTCTGGCGCGTGGATTTTGTCCTGGTACCAGAACTGTTTGCTTTCCCACTCCCCTCTTTCCTTGGAAAAAAGAAAGTGAGAAGGATACATCTCTTCCCAGCCTTCAAGCTCCGGCGGAATCTCGATGTCGTGTGGATCCGGAAACCTTGCTACCTTTTCATCAGCCATCTTTCACCCTCCCTGTTTAAAGGTTTGGTTAGTATTATGTGATCTCAAACAAGAGACCCACTTGAAAAGATCTTCCCATTGTGAGACGGAAGCTGTCAATTTGATTATCGTTATGATATTCATAATCTTTACTTATGGAATGATATGAGGTATAAGCTTTATGGGGGGCACGTTATGATCAACCTGAATCAACTGAGAATTTTTTTTTACGCCGCAAAGAATATGAGTTTCACCAAGGCTGCAAAAGAGCTCTTTATCTCCCAGCCGGCCGTTACTTCACAGGTAAGGCAGTTTGAAGAATCGTGCAATCTTGTTCTCTTTAAGAGAAAATGGAGGAAGGTATTCCTGACGGATGAGGGAGAAATCCTTTATGATTACGCCGCCAAGCTTTTCAATCAGGAAAAGCAGATAGAAAGCGTGATTGAAGACATGAACAGTTTGAACCTGGGAGTGCTTCGATTGGGAACGACCAAGACCTATGCACGCTACTTTATGCCCTACATGATGACGGCATTTCACGAATCGTACCCGAAGGTCAAAATTTATCTGAATGAAGGAAGCTCCCTGGAAATGATCAACAGCCTGCTCCACTTTAAAAATGAAGTAGCGGTCATTGCCAGGGCTGAAGATCATCCGGATATTTCTTTCACCCCATTCAGCCAGGAAGAGCTTGTGGTGATCATGGCCCCTGAGCACCGTTTTGCCCAAAAACGAACCCTCTCTTTTGAAGAGATCGCCAGAGAGCCCGTGATCATGAAAGAAATCGGGTCCGGTACAAGGAGGGTGGTAAATCAACTGTTCGCGCGGTTTGATTTTGAGCCGGATATTCTTGCTGAAACAAGCAACACCGAATTTATCAAGCAATTGGTGATGCGCGGGGAAGGATTCTCCTTTCTGGTAAAGGAAGCGGTCGCCTTGGAGCTGAGGGAAAAAAAGCTGGTTACCGTTGAGCTTAAAGAAGGGAAGTCCTATCTGGACATCAGCATTGCGTACTTGAAAAAGCAACAGCTTTCCAAGCCTGCACAGGCTTTTGTGGATATCCTGAAGAAAATGGCGCCTGAAAATATCCTTAAAATGGGCATTGGCGCTCTCATGGCGGAGATGCTGAAAAGACGCAGATAGCGCGAAGTGCAATGCGCAGAGAGCATAGGGCATGGCGCGGAGAGTATAGCGCCTGTAACGTTACATTCGCTTTTGCTTCTATCAAATCGGAGGACAATATTTTCTTTCCTGGATTTCGGTCTGGTAATCTTTCAGTTTTGCCCTTTCCGCTGTGCGCCATGCGCTGTGCGCCATGCGCTGTGCTCTATATCCTCTTACTTTTCACTCATCACTCATCACTCATCACTTTTCATTATCATCTCA
>DUZB01000175.1 GCA_013349725.1 Deltaproteobacteria bacterium
ACCGGGTCCACCTGGCCAAACTCCTTCAGGAAGGCGCCAACGTCATCCTGTTGGATGAACCCACCAACGATCTGGACATAAACACCTTGCGCGCCCTGGAGGAAGCCCTCGAAAACTTCGCCGGTTGCGCCGTGGTGATCAGCCACGACAGATGGTTCCTGGATCGCCTTGCCACACATATCCTCGCTTTTGAAGGGGACAGTCAGGTGGTCTTTTTCCAGGGAAACTGGACGGAATACGAAGCCGACCGAAAAAAACGCCTTGGGGCGGATGCAGCGGTTCCCACCCGTATCAAATACCGACAGTTGACAAGATAAGGCGGAACCATGAAGCAAGAATTCAGGCTGGAGACGGAACACATTGAGCTTTCAAAACTCCTGAAAGCCACAGGTCTCTGCAGCACGGGAGGAATGGCGAAAATCGTCACAACCGAGGGAAGGGTCATGGTTGATCACCAGACGGAATTTCGAAAGAGGTGCAAAATAAGAAAAGGCCAGGTGGTTGAATTTGATGGCCATGTTATTGAAGTGAAGTAAATGGGACGTAGATTTTCGCGGATAAACGCTGATTGGCCCTTTTGTATCCTATTCAAATTCCCTGGCAATGGATTATAGGTTCAGCAAACCCATTCCGCCATAAGGTCTTTTTTGCTGCCGCATCTGATTTCTATCGAGCCCCCGGTCCTTATTTGCCGGTACAACCAAGACTTGGCTTAGACCTATATTTTTTTGCAGTGTACCAGCAAATAAGAACCTCCGCCACGTGTGGAGGCGCTTTATCCAAGATGCGACAGCAAAAAAGACCTTATGACTCCATTCGTGCCCGGATTTTTGAATGGGATACGGAAAAACAAAAAAAGCTTCGCGACCTTGGCGCCTTTGCGGTTCCATTTGGGCTTGGTTCTAACGTGGTCCATTAGATTTATTTTCTTACTCATAATCTTAATCGTAATCTTAATCGGGCAGCTCTAAAATAGGCCGTAAAAGAGTAAGATTACGATTACGATTATGACCTTCCGATCGTACTCTCGACTAATTGGATCAAGTGGGCGAAGTTAGAACCAAGCCCTTCCATTTAGATGAAGAGCGCGGGTTCATAGGCCCACGATGTCATTTTCCCTGAAGCGGTAATACCCTTTTTCCGTCATGCGGATAAAAGGGATGGCCCCCGTAGTCATGACATTCATGGTCAGGTGGGCAAAGTGCATGGTTCCCCCCAGAGCGGCGACGGACTCCTGAAAGTTTTCCAGCCTTTCCGCAATTTCCGGTATTTTCAGCTCCGAAATATATCCTGTTACACGAAGGGGCAGTTCTGACAGGAGACGCCCGTCTGCAAAGAGCGTGGCCCCTCCCTGGATTTCAATAAGGCGATTGATGGCTTGAGCAAGGTCTTCGTCATTGGACCCGATGCCGATAATTCCCCCCGCATCCCAGCACAGCGTGGTAGCAACGGCGCCGTTTTTCTGCCCCCAACCTCTCACGAAGCCCGTAAATCTATTCCCCCGTCCGGTAACCCGTTCAATAAAGACGATTTTCAAGAGGTCTTTTTCCGGATCAGCCGCTAACTGACCGTCGTGTATACGGGGCGCCGCCCTGCCCTCCCGGGTAACCAATCCGCCGGGTTGGATATCGATCGTCCTGACCATTCCGTCAGTTGCAAGAAAAGATTCCGGAATACGCAGGTCCGTCGCTGAAATCGGTTTGACCTTGACTGTATTTCTGAAAATCTCAGGATAAGGAACCTCCGGAATGGAAACGCAGACGCTTCCCTTTTCGGCAACAATCCGCCCTTTTGAAACAACCAGATCCGGCTTCATAATGCCCGGTTCCGGAAGCAGAAGGAGATCGCCATACCGGCCGGGGGAAATCCCCCCAATCCGGTCCGCCAGACCGAAATGCTCCGCTGGATTGAGCGTGGCCATGCGGACGGCATCCATGGGTTCCAATCCCATATCAACGGCTTTCTGGACCACATCATTCATGTATCCCCGGACCATCAAATCGGATGGATTTGCCCCATCGGTCACGAGGATAACCCTGCGGAAATCGATCTTGTCCTTGAGCGGCAGTATAATTTCCAGGTCCCGGCGGATATCTCCTTCACGAATCATGGCGTAAAGTCCAAGCTCAAGCCTGGAAATCACATCCTCCGTGGAGATCGCTTCGTGGCATGATCCAGCACCCGCTGCCACATAGGCGGCTAATTTCGGGCCAAATGCCCCTGCACTGTGCCCTTCAACCGATTTTCCGGCTGCCAGGGTATCCTGCATTAAATCCAGGACGCGGCTGTCCCGGGTCAGAATGGCGCCCTGCCAGAAAGATTCTCCCAGCCCCATCACTCGATGATCCTTCAATAAATTGGACAACTGATCTCTGGTAATATGAAGGGCTTCAGAGGAATGGCTGAGAGAAACCATGGGGGGGATAAGGGCATAAATTTTGACGGGCCGATCTTCAATCTGGTCCAGAAATGCCTCCACCCCTTTCGCGCCCAAAATAAAGGCCTGGCTCTCCACTTCCGTAAAAAACGTCGTAACACCACAGGGTATGGCGTACGTAAGGAAATCGGCGATATTCCAGTAGGTAATGAGGTGCGTGTGCGCATCGATAAATCCCGGACACAGGATACGACCGTCGGCCTCAATAACTTTTGTATTTTTTCCAATGGTATGCTCGGCATCCGGCCCCACATAGGCTATCCATTCATCCACCATGGCCACGGATCGACGGGGGATCATGCGGCCCGTATACACATCCATCAGGACTCCGTCCCTGACGACCAGGTCGGCGGGATGCTTTCCAAGAGCGGTGTCGATCAATTTTCGTACATTTTTTTTCGTTTCCAATAGGTTAGTCGGCATCCTTCATGTATAGGTTTATAGTTTTTCTGTCTCTTTGGTTTTCCCGCCTTTCAGATCGGGATCTACGACAGGTGTCGGGTGTCAGGTTTCAGCGTCTACTCACGTTCGTCCTTGATGGGCGCAAAATACAAAAAGTCTGGATCCTGTTCCACAATGTCTCCCGGGACTATGAAATCTCGCAGAGGGATTTTAGCCTCTTCCGCCTTGAGCAGGGGATGGGAATCCATCTCCTCCGGCAACAGGAGCGGCGAGGGATCAGGGTTGCCGGAAAATACAATTCCAAAGAAGTCGGAAGTTTCCCTTTCGTGCCACTCGGCGCCCTTGTAAA
The DNA here is from genome assembly GCA_013349725.1 of Deltaproteobacteria bacterium. Next base: position 3,189 of record DUZB01000175.1, read on the forward strand.
TATTGCTGATAGAGGGAATTACGCCTTTTTCATGAGGAACGATGATATGCAGGGCCACCCTCCCCGGCTCTGTGAAATGATCAAAATGGTATAGGACCATCAATCCGTCGCTGCCGTCCACGGCCGTAATATCTTCGAGAAAAAATTCGTGTGTATACAATCTCTTCGCGGCATCCTGTATGGCCTCGGGCTCCAGAAAAATAGAGACGGTTTTTCCTGTACCATCGTAGGAGCACTCTGCTCTGCACAAATTCTTCAGTCCGTCCAGCCATTTCCTGTTCATGCCCTGGCCTCGGGCCACCAACGTTTGCCGGATATCTTCTTTTGGAGTTCAAACAATCCTTCGAGGAGAGCCTCCGGCCTGGCAGGACAACCCGGCACGTAGATATCCACAGGGATGAGCTGATCCACCCCTTCAACAATGGAGTATTGTCCCTCAAACTTGAAGGGCCCACCGGAAACAGCACAGTTGCCCATGGCAATGACCCATTTGGGAGCAGGCATCTGTTCGTAAAGCCTCACGATGGCGGGCGCCAGCTTTCTGGTCACCGTTCCCGCAACGATCATGAGATCCGACTGGCGCGGTGAAGCCCTGAATACCTCTGCTCCAAAACGGGCAATATCAAACCTTGCCATCCCCACGGCCATCATCTCTATGGCGCAGCATGCAAGCCCGAAGGTCAGAGGCCAGAGGGACATGGCCCGGCACACATTCATGATTTTTTCGGCTAATTCCAGCCTGATCAGGGGAGGATCAACGTGCCCGACGGCATTTCCATTTAGATTTTCTTCGGCCATCTGAAAACCCCTTTTGCCCAGAAAAAAACTATGGCCAACGCTAACACAAAAAGAAACAGAAACACCTTGAAAAAAGCGGAAAAGCCAATGGTCTCTCCATAAGCTGCCGCCACGGGAAAGAGATAGAGGACATCCACCTCAAAGGCAAGAAAGATCAGCGCGTAGATGGCATAATTGATATGGAAGCGGATCCAGGCGCCCTGAATGGGGGGCATGCCACATTCATAGGGCATTCCTATCTGCCGGTTCCGCGCCCGGGGCGAGAGGAAAAATGCGGAAGCCAGGGCGCCTCCGGCCATAAGAATACCCACGGCAAAAAAAAGAAGTATAGAAAGGTGCAACCAGGAAAAAACCATGATAACCAATCACAATTACTCGTCACTCGTCACTCGTCACTCGTCAATACTGCCATCCCAGCTTGAAAAGAATCCGCGAGTCATAATGCAGCTTCCCGTCCGCAGGCTGGTTGACCCAGTCGTAATTGTATTGAAGAGAAGTAAATATATGGTAGATCAGGGGTATACGAATTCCTGTCCGCGTAATGGCTCGCCAGTTCTCGCTATCCCGCAAACTGATGTTTAAATCGTCATGGTGGAAAAACTGCAGATGTTCTTTAAAGAACCACATATCAAAGTCAAGAGCCCAGAAGGCCGCCGCGAAGCTCCGGGAATCCTCGCCACCCAGGAAATTCTGGGGTTTGCTGTAATACTCCATTGCGTAGGAAGGCCCTAATTTAAAGGTCAGATTTTTCTCCTCGGAACGCCAGAACTGATAACCCGCGCCTGCCGATAAGGCGCCCAAGAAATTCAAATTGGAGAATTTATCCTGCTGTCCGCGCGCATTTCCGAAAAGATACCATTTCTCGTTTAGGAATCGGTTGTAATCGAAATTTCCCAGTGCCTTATTTTCAGTTTCCACTCCCTTATTTTTTTCGAAATATCCCTCCCCGTAAAGGGCCATACGATGGGGGAATTTCTGAAGGCCAACGGTTACATCCCCGGTAAAGCTCTGTTTGTCGGTATTTCCCTGCTGGTAGTCAACCCCTGCACTGGCGTTGCCTGACCATACCCAGCTTGGGGGAGGTTTGGGAGGCGACATGCTGGATACCTTTGGCAAGGCAATAGGTTCCGAGGGTGGTCCACCTTCCGGTTGCAGGATGAGAACGCCGTCTTCCCCTTTTACCGCCCTGCCCGTAAGCGTTTCTTTATCGGGGAGCGAAACTTCCAGCGTTTCATCCGAAGTAAGCCGTTCCACCTGATCCCAGGCAATCGTGATTTTGCCGGCATAAGGGGTTTCAAAGACCAGTTTGCCTGAACCCATGGAAATGATCTTCCCTTGCAGTCGATCTCCATTCTTCATGATGATTTCATCCGCCCTTGCCTCATCAATAGACCATCCGGCAATAGAGCAAAGGAAAAAAACAACCGCAAAAACGATTCGGAAAAACATGGCGGTAAAGAGTCTGTTTCTTATGATTTCTTCGTGGTTTGCAACAGTGGACCTTGACTTCATTTTCATCCTAACAAAAACCTCCAGATAAAGATTTTACCGATGACTCGCAGGCTTCCCTAACGATTCAAGCGGCCGACAGCATTCAGCAAATTGGACCGGAGTATAGCGGCCCAACCTGCAGGTGTCAATGTCAAAACCGGGCTTGTTTCTAATTTCGCCCACTTGATCCAATTAGTCGAGAGTACGTTCGGAAGGTCATAATCTTAATCGTAATCATAATCTTACTCTTTTACAG
>DUZB01000249.1 GCA_013349725.1 Deltaproteobacteria bacterium
TTTCATGGGACCTCGATCTGTTCCAGAAGCCGACCTATCAGGTCATCCGTACTCTTTTCCTCCGCCTCCGCTTCGTAGCTCAGAATGATCCGGTGTCTCAGTATATCCGGGGCCATCGATTTCACATCCTGCGGCGTCACATATCCCCTGCCGTTGAGAAACGCATGTGCCCTGGATGCAAGGCCAAGCCAGATAGACGCCCTGGGAGAAGCTCCGTAACTGATCATGGACGCCATTTCCCCGTCCAATTTTCCGGGGCGCCTGGTAGCCCTGACAATCTCTACGATATAATCCAGTATCCTTTCCTCCATGTGAATCGATTTCATGACTTCAGAAGCCTCCTGGATACTGCTGAAATCCACAATGCCCGTGATGGCATCCCCTCCCCCCGAATAGACCCTTTCCATGATCTGCTTTTCTTCCTGGGCCGAAGGGTAATCCACTTTTATCTTCATCATGAATCGATCGATCTGGGCCTCGGGAAGCGGATACGTCCCTTCCTGTTCGATGGGGTTCTGCGTTGCCAGTACCAGGAAGGGACTCCCTAAGGGGAAAGTCGTTTCTCCAATGGTAATCTGCCGTTCCTGCATGGCTTCCAAAAGAGCGCTCTGCACTTTGGCCGGCGCCCGGTTGATTTCGTCTGCAAGGATGATGTGGTTGAATATGGGCCCTTTCTTGATCTCAAAGGCAACCGTATCCGGTCTGTAAAACTGGGTCCCCAGGATATCCGCGGGAAGGAGATCGGGCGTAAACTGAATCCGCTGAAAAGAAGTCCTGATGGACGCCGCAAGGGACTTCACGGCTGTCGTTTTAGCCAGCCCGGGAAGGCCCTCCAGCAGGATATGTCCATCACACAAAAGGCCGATCAGAAGCCTTTCAATAAGACGTCTCTGGCCTACAATCACCTTCTCCATTTCAGCGATGATCTTTCGAAGCACCATGCCTTGCTTTTCAACCTGTTCCGTGATTTCACCGATATCCCTGCTCACGTCTTTTTCCTCCCTGAAATCGATTAAAGAAAATAGAAACTCGAAAATGGAAACTGGAAAACCCCGGATCTATACGGAAGGATCTCCATTACATATAACCAAAGGATATTGCCGAGAGGTTCTCAGAGGGGAAAGGGATAAACACGGGGAGGGATGAAAAAATGTGAAGCAGTTCGGCTTCAGCCATATAGAAATATACTTATCCTGGAAACCTGCAGCAATATCTGTTTCATGAAATAAGTGGTCGGGACGACTGGATTTGAACCAGCGGCCCCCGCGTCCCGAACGCGGTGCTCTACCAGACTGAGCCACGTCCCGACATGAGCCCATTCATTTTTTTACTTTAAACGGTGAGTTTACCCTATCTTGATCTGCAAAGCAAGAACAAATTACTCACGGTTTCAAAAAAGTCTAACACCCCGGACAGATTACAGATGCTCTATGATAATCTTGATGAAATTATCCATAATCTTGGCAGTGGCGCCCCAGATAAGATCCTCCCGGTATTTGAAACCCAATGTATTGAGCGTCATCCCGTCATACTCCACCAGATGCATTTTCTCCTTTATGTTTTCGGGAAAAAACCGGCTCAGAGGTACCTTGATAATGGAATCCACTTCCGCCCGGTTGAGACTCAGATCGTAAGGATAAGGAATGAGACCCACAAAAGGATGGACAACAAAATTAGACACCATCGTGAGTGTGTCGTCGATTCGCCCCAAAATATCTACCTGTTCCCTGTAAACGCCAATCTCTTCGAAGGTCTCGCGAAGAGCGGTATCCTTAACAGACCTATCTTCCTCGTCAACCCTGCCGCCCGGAAACGATATCTGCCCTTTGTGGTGCGCTACAGTATCGGTTCTCCTGGTAAACAGCACACGGCACACCCCATTGTCGTTAAACAGCGGAATCAGAACACCCGCATGCCGGTACTTCGACTTGTCGTCAGGGATGAGCTGCGGTTTCCTCTCCCTCAGAATCTTGCGAATATGGTCTGTCAGACACACTTCTTCCGGCATGTTCATATCGTACCGTACGTATTCACATATTTGTCAAAATCCGCCTTTGTTTCGTCTCCCATGGGCATATAGGCCCCGTTAATCAATACCGGTTCCCCTTTTTTATGGAGGTAATCCACCACCTCTCTTATGCCGGCCACGGCAATAACCGGGACCCCGCTTTTCGACACGAAATCCTTGACCGCATCGGCCCCTTTCTGTTTGAGAACCACGTCTCCTCCCGCATCATAAACGGCGGTTGTCTGCTGCCTGTCAATACATATCCCGATTCCCGCAATATGCACACGGATATTCCTGTTGCGGCATTCGGAACCAATTTTATCCAGGAGATCATATTTGGTTTTCATGGATGTTGCAACATCATCCACAATGAAAATGCGACATCCGTCAAAAAAAGTCCCATTTACGAACATGCTTTTGGTTTTGCTTCCTTCACCGTGTGTCTTGGCCTCTTTTCGATCGTACTCAAAATTCAGATCGATGCCGTACTCCTGCCACAGGGCGATGGAAGTCGCCAATGCGATGGTACTTCCTTTATAAGAAGGACCCAATATAATATCTGTTTCCTTCACAAGTCCTTCGGAAACCATCATGGCCGCAAAAAAAGATCCCATTTCAATGCTGAGGCGGCCGCTTCTGAACATGGCCATATTTACAAAATAGGGCGTCGGACGGCCATCTTTCAATACCAGTCCCTCATCAAAAAAGAGGGCGCCTGTTCCGGCGATAATCAGGGACAGTTTTTCCTTGTAATCCTCCATCATGAACCCTTCCTAACCCGGAGATACCGGGGAAGAAAAGAGGCCCTCGAAAACACCCGGGGCCTCGTCAAAACATTTATTGACACGCATTTTCTCTGAATGAACCCGCTGAAAACCCTCCAGCCTCCGGCAATCAACTGCTCCCTTCCTCCAACTGTTTTGATAGAAAGTTGACCTGATAACGCATTGTTCGATCTGTCTTGATTTTTCGGTCAACCACTTCGGCGGCATAAACCACCGTAGAATGGCTCCGGTTTATTCCCTTGCCGATCTCTTCGAGTGTTTCATCAGAGTGCTTCCTGCACAGGTACGAATAGATATTGCGCGGATCTCCATAGATTTTTTTCCTCGATCTTGAGCTGAGCATATCGGCATCTATCTTATAATAGGTGCAAACCATCTGTTTGATGCGTTCGGACGCCATGGAGGAACTTGGTGCAACAAGGGTGTTGACAACGTCTCTGGCGGAATTGATGTCCGGTATTTTTCCCACCAGTTCGGACTTTGCCCTGAGGCATTTCAGCGCGCTTTCCATCTGACGGACATCAAGTTTCAGACGGGACGCTAAAAGATCCATAACATCTTTGGACAGGGAGATGTTGAGTGCAGACGCCTTCTCCGATAATATTTTGATCCTGGTTTCATAATCCGGTCCTGCAATCGTGGTGACAAGCCCGGAAGTCAAACGGGAGGATAACTCCTTGGACATCTTTGGAATATCTTTGGGGGGCAGGGCACTCGTGAATACCAGTTTTTTCTTATTCTCAGAAAGGGCATCCAGGGTAAACCCCAATTCCGCCTGGATTTTTTCCTTCCCACCTAAGAAATGGATGTCCTCAAGCAGAAGGACATCACAGGAACGGCGATACCTGTTCTTGAAGGCCTCAATTTTCTTCTGCTTCAAAGCCGAAATCATCTCATTGGTAAAGTCCTCAGCAGTCATGTACAAAATTCGGGTTTCAGGACCATTGCTCAAAATGGTATGGCCTATGGCCTGGGAGAGATGTGTTTTGCCCAACCCGGTATTTGAAAGCATCAACAGGGAATTATAATCTTTCACACTTCCCATGGCGATGCTCTTTGAAGCGGAATAGGCGAATTCATTGGACTGTCCCACGATAAATCGATCAAAAGTGTACTGGCTGTTGAGCCACAAATTCTTAAAGGCCTTCTTTTTTTCCAGACTGGGAAGGGCCAACTGTTTGTGTACATGAACCGGATAGTCTTGCAGAGTTTTTTTCTTGGAAGGTTCCACTTTAAGGATAAGATCGATATCGCGGTAGCCGGATTCTCTAAATTTGTCCTTTACGATATCGACATAATTCTCCCTGATCCAGTCCCTGGAAAACTTATTCGGACAGCCTAAGATGATAGTCTGATCCGTTTTTTCCAAAAAATAGACCGGATTGATCCAGAGAGAGAAGCTGTTCTTTGGAAGTTCCGACTCGATTTGACACTTTATTTTTTCCCAGACTGAATTCAATGGAGGCTCCTGATGGATATTCTTTTTCAGATAATGGTCCCCGTAAGGACCGCATCATTAGACCAGAAAAGGATAGGCCGCAAGGCAATGCAAACGAGTTAGGACAGATGTTTAAAAAAGTGTCGCGACTTTAAAAAAAAACAGGCTTTCCGTCAAACGCTCTGGCCGTTGATAAAAACTTAGAGTCCCTGTTCTTTGTTGACATCGGGTAACATGGTTCATTTGCTGGCAAATCATGGACCACGTGTGTAAGGTACCGAGAAAAAAGAGTATTTAATCATCAATAAAACAGTAGTTATTTCTTATGCTTTTAGATATTTTCAAGTTTCGTGTATTTATCTTCCACAACTCGAATCTTCCATTTTCTTTGATTTACAACCTATATCAAAGAAAATCATTTTTTTAAGGTCCATTTTTCCGTTCTGATTCCTTCAGCACACGAAAGAGGGGGGGAAAGGTTTTCTTCCTTTGGTTTACCGTTTTTTCATCGAGGAGAGACTTGACATCTTCCCATTCTGCTGCTCTTATGGGCCATGAAATTTATAGCAGACCTCCATATTCATTCCCATTTTTCAAGGGCAACATCCCCCTTTCTCGACCCTGAGCACCTTTATCTCCGGGGCAAGAAAAAAGGAATCACAGTTTTAGGCACCGGAGATTTTACCCATCCGGGATGGATATCGGAAATCAAGGAAAAATTGGAGGAAACAAGAGAGGGGTTGTTCCGTTTAAAACCGGAATTCAAGAAGCCGGCTGATGGACAGGAAGGGACCGTACAGATTTTCAGCAAAGATGAGAGGGAAGCTTTTCCTCACACCACTTTGCTTACTTCAGACCGGGAACTATTGATTATACGCCCCACCAGGAGTCCATGCGAACCCTGCTGGAGGCTATGGAAAAAAACCGGGTCTGTAAAATTTCCTACCGGGCTATCCTGGCGAAAAAATCCAAAACCTTCTACATCAAGCCGTACCGGCTCTTCTCGCACCAGGATACTGTTTACCTGCACGCCGGCCTTGCCAGAAAGCCGGGGCAACTACAGCCCTGAAGCACGAATACAATGACAGTGGTTATTAGGCGGATTCACTTTTCCCAATATTCCATCGGCACTTCCGAAAAATATTGCTCAAAAAGATTAGACATCAATCGTAACTGTTTTGTGAGGCTTGATATTTCAAGCTTGTTTGCCGATTGTTTTAACACTTCAGTAAACCGCTTGATGGCTTTTTCATGAAGGCCTTTGCCAGTATAAGACCAACGAAAAGGGTGCGCAAGTATAGTGTTCCATTCCTCAAGAAAAGCTTCAAAACTTTTCATTAATTCATCAGCTAACCCATAAGATTCATTTAACACTTTTTTGTTCATGATACCAAACCAGAATTC
>DUZB01000210.1 GCA_013349725.1 Deltaproteobacteria bacterium
CTGGAAGCGCAGCCCATCCCCAGATTCTTGATGGCGCCGCCGAAACCGGAGAGCTCGTGCCCTTTGAAATGGGCCAGGCTTATGAGCGCGTCGCTTTCTACAATATCCTTTCCGATGTAAGCAGTCTCTATGATCTCCTGGTTGATCTTTACCTTTGAGAAACTGGCGCCCCGAAGGCCGTCTGCAATGATAACAGGCGCGTCGATGACAGGGTAGGTGAAACCGTTTTGTGCAGCCGTCAACAGATGGGAAACACTGTCACCTCTGGTTCCCGCATAAAGGGTATTGGAATCCGTGAGAAAAGGGGACCCTTTCAATTCCTTTACCTTTTGAAGGATGGGTTTAACAAGGATAGGGCGAATAAAAGCCGTATTTCCTTTCTCGCCGAAATGGAGTTTGACGGCAACCAGATTCCTGCGTGAAACAACTTTGTCTATTCCCGCGCGCTCGGCAAGCCTGACGATTTTGGACGGCAGGCTTTCCTTAAAAGAAGTCCTTAAATCCGAGAAATACACTTTGGCTGTGGTCATACAAATTTTTCTCCTTTATCCTGAGGTATTTATATTTGGGATCATTCCTTTCCGCTTTACCAGAAAAATAGTCACACTAACGGAGGCTCTCACAAGGGGAGATGCTCATTTTTCATTGACAAAGTCATGGTACTTGATTATTTCTTTATACTCAAGATTTTCCTGATGCGGCCTTTGACTTCGTATCCGGTTCAGGATTTCCTTTTTACATATCGAAGAGAGATTATGAAAAAAATTAAAACCCTTATATCCCCCATGGTTCTGGTGGTCGTGCTTGTTTTTTTCGGACACTCTTCTGCCCAGGAACTAAAACAGATATTGAGCCTTGAAGCCTACGATATGTTGAATACGGTTCCGGATACATATCTTATAGATATAAGAACGAGAGCTGAGTATCAGTTTGTCGGCCACCCCATCAATGCCTACCTTTTTCCATACATGTTCATGACACCGGATCTCGAAAAAATCGATGATGAGTACCGGTATGTCTTCAATGAAAAGAACAAACAATTTGTGGAAGAAATCTCCAAAGTCTTCAAGAAAACGGACAACCTGCTGATCATCTGCTCAGATGGCTCCAGGAGTGCCTTAGCGGCAAAAGAACTTATGGCATCCGGTTTCAAGAATGTATATGATGTGGAAAATGGATTTGAAGGGCCTATATTTCCCTTTTTTAAAGACAGCAATGAACAGAAATTTTACAGGCAGCTCGCTAAGAGAAACAAAATTAATGGATTTAACCAGAAAAGGCATTACGGATGGCAATGGTGGGGGCTCCCATGGACCTATGAGATAGATCCTAAATTTATTTATCCCCCTGACCTGACCCCATCCAAGAAAAAGAAATAACTTAGGGAGGAAAATCATGAATTCTGAAGAACTGAGTCAATTGATGAAGCAGGTGGAAGAAAAAGGTATGGACTGGGCTGAGGTAGAAGCAAAGACGAAAACGCCCCGGCAGGTACTGAATCTCTATCTTAACTCCGGTCCTGTTCCCGTAACCATTATCAATAATTTAAAAAAACTACTGGAAGCGCCGGCCGCATAATTAGTGTCTGGCGGAATGGGAAACCTAAAGGAGTATTGTCATGGGTGATGTTTTGCAAGTAAAGGATGCGAATTTTGAAGAGGAAATTGTACAATCAGACATTCCCGCCATGGTTGATTTTTGGGCTGAATGGTGTGGACCCTGCAAAACCGTAGGGCCTGTCGTGGAAGAGTTGGCCAAGGAATATCAGGGCAAAATAAAGATAGCCAAAATGAATGTGGACGAAAACAGGGAGACCCCTGCCAAATACGGGATTCGAAATATTCCCACCCTTATCCTTTTCAAGGATGGCAAAGTGGCGCAGACCATTGTCGGCGCGTATCCTAAAAGTCATCTTGATGGGGAATTGAAGAAACTGCTGTAGCTTTTTTTCGTGATACCCCGCTTCTTGTCCTGTAAGCAGCGGGCTTTTTTTAAAATGGGAATGGCAGGTTGAAAATGAAAGAATTGATTATTATCGGAGCAGGGCCTGCAGGCCTGACAGCAGGCTTATACGCCGCGCGGGCGCGGCTCGAAACCGTTTTGCTGGAAAGGCTTGCCCCCGGTGGGCAGGTCATGACCACGGATCGGGTGGAAAACTATCCTGGTTTTCCTGATGGCGTTTCAGGTTTTGAGCTGATCGACCGAATGAAAAGGCAGGCTGAAAGCTTTGATCTCAAGATAGAATCGACCGAGGTTACCAGCCTGGAACTGTCGCCGGAAAAGAAAGTGGTCATCACCGACAAGGGCAGATACGAATGTAAATCCCTGATTCTCACCACAGGCGCGACTCCCATGAAAATCGGTATTGAAGGAGAAGCCCTGCTGACTGGAAAAGGGATATCCTACTGTGCAACCTGCGATGGACCATTTTACAGGGACCAGGACGTTGCCGTTATCGGCGGTGGAGATACGGCCATCGAGGAAGCGCTTTTTCTCACGAAATTTGTCAAAAGCGTCCACGTCATACACAGGCGTGACGCACTGCGGGCCACCAAACTTCTTCAGGAAAGGGCAATGGCCCATGAAAAAATCCGGTTTATCTGGGATTCCGTACCCACACGGATACTGGGAGAAACCGGGGTGGAGGGCGTTGAGCTGAAAAATATCAAGACCGGAGAAATCTCGCAACTGCCGGTGGAGGGCGTTTTTGTCTTTATCGGATACAGCCCGGGCAATCAGTTGGTAAAGGAAACACTGGATCTGGATTCTTACGGTTACGTCATAACCAACAACGACATGGAAACTTCCATTCCCGGTGTCTTTGCGGCGGGTGATGTTCGCTCCAAACTGCTGCGTCAGATCGTCACCGCCGTCGGCGAAGGCGCCACCGCCGCTTTTGCCGCGGAAAAATATATAGAGGGATTCAAATAGCATCCTTGATGAAATTCAGTCCATATAAGAGGTTACGTTTATTCCTTGTCGGAATTTGCCTGGTTTTGCTCCTGAGTGGATGTGGAGTCTGGAAGCATTTTTTCGGCGATGATATGGAGCCAAGCCCCCCAGAACTGATGAGCGAGGGGTTAGAAAAATTCAGATCAGGCGAGTTTGAGGCGGCTACGGAAATATTCCAGAAGGTAAAAGATCGGTATCCGTATAGCAAAGATGCCCTACAGGCTGAACTGAAAATGGCGGATGCTCTCTACCAGAGAGACATGTTTGATGAAGCCTACGAAGAATATTCCGAGTTTGAAAAGCTTCATCCCAAGAACCCGGAAATCCCTTACGTCATTTTCCAGGAAGGGATGTGCTTTTACCGGCAGTCAAGCACCATCGACAGGGACCAGTCCAAAACTCTTCGTGCAAGGGAGGAGTTTGAAAGGGTGATCAAGCGATACAAAAACAGCCCTTATGCTAACTTGGCAAAGAGAAAACTGCGGGAAAGTCTGGTCAATATGGCAGAGCATGAAGTTTATGTGGGAAATTTCTACTACCGCATTGGAAAGTACGAGGCGGCCATGGACCGGTACCTGTATGTCATCGATCACTTCCCTGATCTGGGACAGTACTATGAAGCCATAGAAAACATAAAGAAGTGCAAGGAAGACCTCGCTCAGGAGAAAGCCATCGAAGAAAAGGAACGGATAGAGGGCAGAAGCTGGTGGAGCAGTTTCAAACACTTTGTTTTTGATACTGAATCGGACTACTCTTCTGGTTCCAATTCCTCCAATCGTGATTGAAGATGGTTGGATGCTCAACCATCTTCAACCGGGCTCTTGCATCATTCTCCCCGAATAATTCCATCCAGGCCTTCCAAGGCTTTTTCCAGATTTTCGGGTTGGTTTCCGCCTCCCTGGGCCATATGGGATTTCCCACCGCCTTTTCCCCCAACGACGGCCGATAATCGCTTTATGATATTTCCGGCATGGAATTGTTCCTGAAGATCTTCCGTGACAAGACAGGTCAGGATGGCTCGTCCCTCCGCCTCAGCGCCCAGAAGAATGATGCCTGATTTCAACCTGTCTTTTATGCGGTCTCCCCATTCCCTGAGTTCTGCCGGAGATGCCACCTTGAGTTTCCTGGAAATGACTCGGATCCCTTCCACCTCACGAACATTTTCCAGGAAGTCTTCTGATTTTCCGGCTAAAACTTTTGCCTTGAGCGTTGCAATCTCTCTGTCTTTGTCCCTGAGGTCTTTCAGAAGCTTTTCTATCCTTTCCTCCATCTTCTCCGGAGAGCTTTTCAAAAGCATAGCCGCGTTCTTCAGGGTACTTTCCTTTTCCTGGTCATGGATAAGTGCCACTTCCCCTGTGATGGCTTCAATCCTTCGCATGTTGGCTGCGACCGCGCTTTCCCCGCATATTCGAAAAAGGCCGATATCCCCCGTTCTTTCCGCATGGGTGCCCCCACACAACTCCATACTTACACCTTCTCCCATTTGAACGACCCGTACCGTTTCTCCATACTTTTCTTCAAATATGGCCATGGCGCCGCTCATCATGGCTTCTTCCTTCGACATCACAGATGTGTTGATTTCCAGGTTTTGACGAATATGCCTGTTTACAATCCTCTCGATTTCTAAAAGCTTTTCCGCCGATACCTGTGTGAAATGACTGAAATCAAAGCGAAATCTTTCAGGGGTAACGAGTGATCCCGCCTGTTTCACGTGGTCTCCAAGGACTTCTCTGAGAGCTGCGTGAAGGAGATGGGTTGCCGAATGGTTCCTGGCAGTCGCCGCCCTTGACTCGGGGGCAACATGCGTCTCGATCCTGTCACCCAGCGAAATTCGGCCCTCTTTTAAAACTCCCTGGTGAACGATAAGGTCCCTGCCATAACGGACGGTATTCGTTACCATGAAAGCGGCGCCGCTGTTAGCCAGTCGGCCTGTATCTCCCGCCTGGCCCCCGGCGGTTGCATAAAAGCTGGTCTGGTCCAGTATCACCTGGGCTTCTTTCCCGGCTTCCAGAGAAGCGACTTCCTTTCCGTCTGCAATCAGACCAACTACTCCCGCTTCTACGGTCAGTCCATCATACCCCAAAAAGCGTGTGGCCAGGCCCTTTGTTAAAAGCGCCCGGAAGACTGCCGGGATTTCTTCTTCTCCGCTGCCTTTCCAGGATTCCTGGGAGAGAAGCCTCTGCCTGGACATGGCCGCTTCATATCCGGAAATGTCGATGGTCATGCTTTCATCGCGGGCTACATCCTCTACGATATCCAAGGACAACCCATAGGTGTCGTACAGCCTGAAAGCCAAATCGCCGGGAAGAATTTCTTCGCCTTTCGCTTTCAGGTTTCGGATTTCATCATCAAGGACTTTCATGCTGTAATTCAATGTATCGGCAAAACGTCTCTCTTCGCTTTCCACAACACCTTCCACCAGGCTCCTGGATCGGATAAGCTCCGGGTAATCCGGCCCCATGACCTCGATCACACGGTTGCACACCCCTTTCAGAAAAAGGTCCTTCAGTTCCAGAGACTGGCCGAATCGAATGGCCCTGCGAATTATTCTCCTCAGTACGTACCCCCTTCCCTCATTGGAGGGCATAATCCCGTCGCTGATCAGAAAAGTGACCGCGCGGGCATGATCGGAAATAACGCGAAATGCCACATCCTGTTTTGTTTGATCCCCGTATTTC
>DUZB01000406.1 GCA_013349725.1 Deltaproteobacteria bacterium
TCCTGAAACCTGAACACTGACACCTGAAACCCAAGAAAAATGATAAGCAGGAAAGGTTTTCGCTCCAAATCGTGAACCGTTCAGGAGTCACCTTGAAAGGGCTGCAATACAGACCCATGGATCATGGCGTAACACACCTGGTTCTTAAAGCCTTTTAATCAAAACAACCTCTAAGGAGATTTTCCTTGCTGAACCACCTTTTTTCCTCTTTCAAGATCAAACACTGTGAACTCAAAAACCGAATCGTCATGCCGAGTCTGGCATCGTTTCTGATTAAGAGTGATGGGTCCATTACCGAAAATACGGTAGAACACTACAGACGCCGTGCCGCCGGCGGACCGGCCATGGTCATCATGGAGGCCTGTGCGGTTTCTCCGGAAGGCATTGTTTCTCCTCACCAGGCAAGGATTTTTGATGACAGGTTTGTTGAAGGGTTGTCTAAAATCGCCGCCGTCATGAAATCGGAAGGAGCCGTTCCCGCGGTCCAGCTCCACCACGGAGGGAGACAGATATCATCAAGAGTGATCGGGCGAAGACCATTGGCCCCTTCGCCCCTGCCCTGCCCTGCCATCCAGGGGGAAGTTGAACCACTGACGATCGAGGGTATCCGGGAGCTGGTAAAAAAATTCGGAGATTCTGCAACGAGAGCCATTGAGGCGGGATTTGAACTGATAGAGATCCATGGCGCTCACGGCTATCTAATCAACCAGTTTCTGTCCGGATATTCTAACATTCGACAAGACAGGTATGGGGGAGATCTTCCCGGAAGGACGCAGTTTGCAAAAGAGATCGTTCAGGAAATAAGGGGTCGCGTAGGCCGGGATTTTCCCATTTCATTTAAAATCAGCGCCATGGAGTTTGTTAAAAACGGGCTGGTTGTGGAAGACAGCATCCGGATCCTGAAAATTCTGGTGGATGCCGGGATTGATATCGTCCAGGTTTCGGCAGGTAACGATGCCACACCCGAATGGATATCCCAGCCCATGTTTATGAAAAAAGCCTGTCTGGCCGATTACGCCAGACAGATCAGAGAATCTCTAACCATTCCGGTTATGGCGGTTGGAAGGATTAACGATCCTTTCATCGCAGAGGAAATCCTGGCCGAAGGAAAGGCGGATCTTGTCTGCATCGGAAGGGGCCTTTTAGCGGACCCGGAAATGCCCATCAAGGCCCGGGAAGGCCGCATGGACGAAATACGAACATGCATCGCCTGTAACACATGCATGGAATCCATATTCAAGAATGGACGTGTGGAATGTCTTGTGAATCCCGCCTTTGGCCGCGAAAAAAAGATGGAATTTCATCCGCCCGAAAAGATCCGGAAGGTCATGGTGATCGGCGCAGGACCAGGGGGACTCAATGTGGCATGGGTGGCTGCCAGGAGAGGGCATCAGGTTCATCTGTTTGAAAGAAATTCCACCATCGGCGGTCAACTGTCGCTGGGAAGCGTACCAAGCCACAAGAAAGAAATCCAGAACCTCATCCTTTTTCTCAAAAAGCAGGCAGAAAAATACCATGTGCATTTTCATCTGAATACGGATGCCACCCTGGATACCGTCAGAGAGCTTGACCCGGATGTGGTCATAGTCGCCACAGGGTCCGTTCCCCTGTTTCCCGCTGTGCCCGGCATACAGAACAAAATGGTTGTTTCGGCGCAAGATATCTTCACTGAAAAGCAGACGGCCAGGAAAAAAACCGTTGTGGCAGGAGGCGGAGCAACGGGGTGTGAAGTCGCGCTCTATCTGGCTGAATCAGGATCACCCGTTACCATTATTGAAGAGCTCCCCGGGATCGGGACGCAGCTCGAAAGTATGACAAGGAAGGTTCTTCTAAAGACGCTGCTGGAGCACAATGTTGAAATACGTACAGGTTTCGGTCTCAAGCTCATCGAAGACAGCGGAATTGTGATAAACGGAAACGGCAAGGATTTGTTCATCGAAACGGAAAGGGTCGTTATGGCAACGGGCTGCCGGCCCGATGATACCCTCTACAACACCATAAAGGACCTCCAATACGAAATTCACAGGATAGGGGACTGCCTGGAGCCAAGGAATGCAAAGGCGGCCATTTACGAAGCGGCCGTCATCGGACGCTCTATTTGAGCTTTAGTTCCTGGTATGCCCCCTGAATCTCCTTGAAGCGCATTTCCGCCATATCCCTGAATTCTTCTCCAAGATGCAATACTTTATCGGGATGGTAGCGGTTTGCAAGAGCCAGGTATGCTTTCTTGATTTCACCCTGCGATGCCCCCCGGTTCAATCCCAGGACATTGTAAGGGTCCTTCCTGCCGGACGTCTGTTTTTCCCGGTGGGATTTTTCTCCCTGCTGCCCTGAAGATTCCCCCGATCCCGAATTCCTTTGTGCGTACCCCGGCTGCCGCCTGCGGGGGCTGTAAAGAAACCACCACAGCAGCCCCAGCACCAGGAGGTCATCAATCCAGCCCACACCCACGAAAAAATCCGGGAAAAAGTCAAATGGGCAAACTGCGTAGGCAATCCCAAGTATTGTGAGGAGCAGTCTCATGGTCCGGTTGCTTCTCTTAGAAAGATCTCGCCGAATTCATCAAGGAACCTGTCCATATCTTCTTTCCAGCCAACCATGACATTACGCCCCTGTTTCTTGGCGAGCCTGTTTTCCAGAAGACCATTGGCCGGCCGCTTTGGCCCTTTCATATCTTTCATGCGACATGGGGAAACAGGAACACCTATTCCCAGTCTGGAGACCAGGTATTCGGCCATTTCAAAACGGCTGCAGTATCCTTCCGAAGTGGCGTGATAGGTGCCCCTTCCCCCCTGAACCAGTAATTCCTTTATCTGAAGAGCCAGCCGGTAGCACCAGGTGGGGGATCCGAAATGGTCATTCGGGAACGAGATCCCTCCTGGACCGGCTTCAAGGATTCCGGACAACATGGTTTTCAAAAAATTCTTTCCACGCACGTCGTAAAGCCATGCAGAGCGAATGATAATATAATTAGGTGAATTTCCACGAATCGCCGTCTCGCTTTCCAGCTTGCTTCCTCCGTAAACAGAGGTCGGATTCAGGGGATCATCTTCAAAATAGGGCTGGGGGATCGCCTTCTGACCATCAAAAACATGTCCACAGGAGATGTGTATCATCTTGCAACCAAATCTGGCAGATACCTGTGCCAGGTTTCTCGGGCCTTCCACATTGATTTTCTTGATCACATAATCATCCTCGTCTTCACAGGCCTCCATATCCGTCAGACCCGCGCAGTTTATCACGGCATCGGGTGAGATATGATCGAACATGTCAATCACCCTGTCCCAACTCACAATATCAAGCTCTTCTTTTTCAGGACACAGGACCTCATGCTCCGATTCCAGAACCTTTGCGCACTGGCCTCCCAACATGCCGGCGCCTCCTGTTATCAGTATTTTCATTTTACTTTGCTCCGCCTTTGGTATAAGTTATCATAAGGAATTACACCTATAGTATTCTAACCGTTTAACATAACACATAAACAGAAAAAATCCACACCTTTTCCACACCTCTTATTCATAGGAGGTTGGAAATACCATTCGAAAAAAGGACCTTCATGAGAAGATTGAAATGCATAAGAATATCCGCCGTAACTCTCTGCATTTTGATCGTTTTTACGATTTTCATCGGGCATTCTGCGGGAGCGGTTCCAGGTAGTGAAAACCCACATGATCAAGACCGTGGGGCATCAAACCTGAATGAGCGGATCTTAGAAGGCATTCATCTGGTTTACGATCGCAGATTCCCTGAAGCGGAAGAAATATTCAGGGAGGTTATCGCTCACTCCCCTGCTCTTCCGGCAGGTTATTTCTATCTTGCCATGGTATCCTGGTCCCGGCTTGCCGCCGGTTTCTGGTCACCCGGGAATGTTTCCGAATTCAAGAAGCGAATTGACACGGCAATCGAGAAAGCGGAAGCGCGCATTGAAAAGACAGGCGGGGACAGTTACGATTTTTTTTATCTTGGAGGGGCGCTGGGCTTCAAAGGTCGGTTTGAATTAATGAAGGGAAGATGGGCGTCCTCCTATTTCCTGGCCAGAGACGCTATCGAGGCCTTGGATATCTGCCGGAAACTGGATACGAACAATAAGGACGTCTTATTGGGATTAGGAACATTTGATTATTACACGGCCCGCCTTTCGGGCTTCCTCGGATTCATCACATCCTTTCTCCTTTACAAAGGGGACACGAAAAGGGGGTTGGAAAGACTCAACATTGCTGCACGCGAAGCAGTATTCTCATCCATAGAGACCAAAAGCATGCTTCTTCATATTTACCTGTTTTTGGAACAGGACTTTGAAAAAGCACTGCCCCTGTCTCAGGAGCTCTCGGGCACATTCAAAAACAATCCGCAATTTCAACTTCTCAAAGGGGTAACCTTCATCCGAATGAACAAAGACGACAGGTACAGGGAAACCGTTGAGGAACTGCGGCAGAAAGGACTTGAATCCAAAGACGCACCATCGGCCGCCATGTGGGGGCGAAGGGGACGATATCTTGAACTGATCCATGATCTTTATCACGACAATTACCCCCGGGCCACGGAAAAAATTGATCTTCTTTTAGCCTCAGCCGACCCGGTAAACGACCCGGCCATGATCGCCTGGCCTATTCTGAAGAAAGGCATGATGTACGACCTTCAAGGCAACAGAAACGAGGCCATAAAATATTACGATCAAGTATTACACATGGAAAACGCTTCAGGCGCCCAGTTTGTCGCCGAAAAATATATGGAGGAGCCGCTGAAACAGGGTTCCGCCGCAATCGGGTATTAGTGCCTTATACTTTAAACCTTTCCATTTTCGAAATGAAGTACAGGATTTTATCATGAAAAGAAAACTCGGAATTCTTTTTCTCCTCCTTCTCATGCCGTTTTTTTCCAATGCCTGCATGAAACTGGCTTTGACGACCATGCCCGACTTTGTGCCGAATATGACAAAGGCTTTCTTTGAAGAGTGCGATCTTGAACTGGCGGAACAATCCCTTCCTTCCGAACTCAAACTGCTGGAAGGCCTTTTGAAAAACGCTCCGGAGGACAAGCAGTTGCTGTCGGCCCTTTGTATGGGATTTACCGGATATGCGATGCTTTTTGTGGAAGAAAAGGATGAACAGCGCGCCTCCGACCTCTATTTAAGGGCGAGGGCCTATGGATTGAAGGCGTTAGGAGTAAAAGATTCCACGCCTGAGGCGGTACCGGACCGCTTGCAGTCGATGAATTCGGGAGATATGGAACCCCTCTTCTGGGTCGCCATGGCATGGAACCTGTGGATTAACCTGAACCTGGACAAACCGGCGGCCATGGGCCAGATGCATGCTTCCCAGGAATGCCTGAAAAAAGTCATGGCGCTGAACCCCGATTATTTCCATGGATCCCCCTGTATCCTGATGGGATCAATGCTGGCGGCAAGACCTCAGATGCTGGGCGGCGACCCTGTAAAGGCGAAAGAGTATTTCGACAAAGCCATATCCCTGAGCCATGGCCGCTTTTTTCTGGCCCAGTACAACTACGCCAGATACTACGCGGTCCGTGTTCAGGATAAAGAACTTTTTCTGTCTCTCATCGAAGAGGTTGAAAAAGCTCCGGCCGATGGGATGAAAGAAACGTGCCTGATCAACAG
>DUZB01000137.1 GCA_013349725.1 Deltaproteobacteria bacterium
GAAGGGATCAGTGCCGAGGTTGTTGACCCGAGGACCCTATCCCCATTAGATGGGGAAACCATCATAGCATCAGTGAAGAAAACCCACCACCTCCTGATCGTGCACGAAGCCGTGAAATTTGCCGGACCAGGCGCGGAAATCGCAGCCATGGTTGCGGAACATGCCATAGACTATCTTGACGGACCGATTGTTCGGGTGGCCGCCCCCTTCGCGCCCGTTCCTTTCTCCCCCACGCTGGAAGAGGCATACATCCCCAGTGTAGACAAAATAGTGGCCGGCGCAAAGAAAGTGCTGGTCTGAGGGAGGGAAGGTCCTTGACCACCGTAGGAATCATCGCCAATCCTGCCTCTGGTAAAGACATCCGAAGGCTTGTCGCTTTCGGCAGTTCCTTTGACAACCAGGAAAAGGTGCGCATCGTTCGCCGGGTACTTTTAGGGCTCGCTGCCATGGGAGTTGACCGCATTACGTACATGCAGGATTATTTCGGCATTGTTGAAAGGGCACGGGAGCGCATGCCGCACCCCATGGCGGGCGCCCCCGTACCATTCAAGCCGACGTATACCCAGGAAGATTCCACGCGTGCCGGCCGAATGATGGCCGAAAGAAAGGTGGTCTGCATCGTCACCCTCGGTGGGGACGGCACCAACCGGGCAGTAGCCAAAGGGTGCGGAACAACCCCGATCCTGCCCATTTCCACGGGCACCAACAACGTATTCCCCTCCATGGTGGAAGGGACCATCGCCGGCCTGGCGGCGGGCCTGTTGGCCACCGGCAGGCTGGCTCCGGAAGAAACGGCCTATTCCACCACAAGGCTTGAGATTCTCAAGAACGGCAAACCGTTTGATATGGCGCTGGTAGACGCGGCCGTCTATGATGATCCATTCTTAGGTTCCAGGGCCATATGGGAGATGGAAAAGGTCAGACAGATCTTCCTGAACAGGGCTGATCCCTCCAGCATCGGACTTTCGGCCATTGGAGGCGTTTTCTGTTCCATTGCACCGGATGACCGGTTAGGGCTCTGCCTGGGGTTGGGCAGCCACGGCAGGTCGGTCCTTGCCCCAATTGCCCCGGGAACAGTCCTCGAAGTGAAAATCGAGGAATGCCGTTTTCTCGAACCGGGGCAGGAAATACCGGTAACCTGCTCTCCTTCGGTTCTCGCCCTTGATGGAGAACGCGAAATAGATATTCGAGGGGGAGATGATTTCACGGTTCGTCTCGCCCCGGATGGCCCGATTGTCATGGATGTACACAGATCCATGCAGGCCGCCATGAAAAAAAGACTTCTGGCGCCTGATATGTCAGAGGAGTGTTTTCGGATCAACCGGGAACAAACCTCTTCTTGAATTGCCTGAAATAGGCTTACAGAAAAACCAACCCACTCATGTCCGGGGGCCCACCAGCGTCCCGGGAACAACGCTCTTTTCACCATGCCTTCGGTAAACAGAATCCAGGGCATGGTGAAGTCTTTTCCTCTTCTCCTGCTGGTATTCGCATCCAAAAAGGGATAATTGATCTCCCCCGGATTGGAAACAGAGCTGGGACAGGGAGATGCCCAAAAGCCGAACGGGTTTTCTTCCAGCTTCTGTTTTTGTCAGTAGCCTGCACGCCGCGGCATACAGGGATGGACCGTCATCGCTGTACGAATCCAGTATCCCTGACCGGGTGACCTGCTTGAAATCATTGTACTTCACCTTCAAGCTTACGCATTTTCCGATCAGCCCTTTTTTCCGCATCCGCCTGGCGGTTTTTTCAGCCAGCAGAAGCAGCTGTCTTCTTAACCCTTCCAGGTCTGTGAGATCTTCGATGAAGGTCTCTTCATGACCGATCGATTTCACATCGCGTTCGGGCTCCACGTCCCTTTCATCGATTCCCATGGAGAGGAAATGCATTTTCCGCCCTTGCGAGCCCAGTTTTCGTTCCAGAACACCAACCGGAATCAGGCTCAGATCCCTGAATGTGAATACATTCATTCCCACTAGCTTTTCCTGTGTAACCTTCCCCACACCCCACATCCTGCTCACTGACAGAGGGTTTAGAAAATCCCTGATTTTTTCCGGTAACACTACGGTAAGCCCGTCCGGTTTTTTCATGTCTGAAGCAATTTTGGCGACAAATTTGGAAGGGGCAACCCCTGCGGATACGGTAAGTCCGATCTCATGAAAGACCTGCTGCTTTATGCAAACGGCTATTTCCATGGCTGTCCCGTACAGACGTTCCGATCCCGTCACGTCGAGAAACGCTTCATCAATGGACAAAGGTTCCACAAGAGGTGTATACTGGCGAAATATGTTCAATATCTTTTGTGAAATATCCCTGTATCTGTCCATTCTCACCGGGAGGAATATACCTTGGGGGCATAGACGCATGGCCGATGCCATGGGCAGCGCTGAGTGAACACCAAATTTGCGTGCTTCGTAGGACGCGGAAGAAACCACCCCCCTCTCCTTTCCGCCACCGACAATCACCGGTCTGCCTTTCAAACCAGGATTGTCCAGGACCTCAACAGAAGGGTAGAAGGCATCCATATCAAGGTGGATAATTTCTTTGGATTTCACCATTGGTTTTCCATTTGATGAAGCGAAATAAGAAGACCCGTTCTTTTTTCGTTTTCATAGCAACGCATTTGATATAAGATATCAGATCATACCATTATGTCACAATCAAAAACCGGAATCAGAACTGTAATCAGAAAGGAGTATCCCATTGAAAAAGACACAATCAACCTATTGCCTTCTTTTCACCCTGCTGTTGTTCTTCCTCATTTCGCCCGTGGCTTATGGCGACCTGTTCTGGGAATCCACGGAAGCCAGAAAAGGCATTCCAGGACAACCGGATGAATCGGAAATCATCAAGACCTATGTCACTGCCGATGCTTCACGGGCAGAAAGGAATGGCGAAATAACTATTATGAATTTCGCTGAGATGACCAGTTACGAAATCAACACCGAAGACAAGACCTATACCCGGAATGACCTCAAGGAAATGCTCAAGATGCCTGAAATGGACGAGGCCCAGACCGCCCAGCTCAAAGAAATGCTGAAACAGATGGCTGAGAGCACGCAGATCGTTTCCACAGATGAGACCAGGGAAATTTCGGGGTACAATTGCCGGAAGTATGACGTTCAGATGATGATGGCCAAAGGCGAATACTGGATTTCTAAAGAGGTAAAAGGATATTCAGAACTCAAGACTTTCAACGAAAAAATGGCCAACGCATTTGAAAACGCACCGATGGTCAAATTGATGAATATGTCGGGGATACTGAATAAACTGGATGGATTTCCCATCATGACCATCATGACCGTCATGGGCGGAACCACCACCACAACCGTCAACAAGGTTGAACAGAAACCCCTAAACAAAGACCTGTTCACAGTCCCCGCCAGCTATAAGCTGGTGGAGAAACAGTAGGCCGGGCATATCAGAGCTCAAAAGGTAATGCCCGGTTCAAGGCAATGCTTTTCAGGTCAAGCGACACATCATACACCAATATCTCCACACCGTTTTTTATGGCCTTCCTGAGCTCTATTCCGTACTTTTCGTCAATATGGTCGGCCGGCCGGAACAGTACCGCATCCATTCGCTGCACCAGATAAAACATCACCGCGCGATCACCCATTCGAACCTGTTCCTGCAGTTCCTGCAGGTGTTTGAACCCTCTTGTCGTAACGGCATCCGGAAAACAGGCAATCCCATCCTTGACGAGCGTACAGTTCTTCACCTCAACGAAACATCTCTTTTCTCCCTCCTCTAACAGCAGGTCGATACGGGAATTTTTTCCATACCGAACCTCGGCCCGCACACTGGTATATCCCATCAATGCGTCGACCCTGTCGGCCAGGATTGCCGCATGAACCAGCCGGTTTGGCACCATGGTATTCACACCCACAAGAGAGCCGGGCATGTGGATAATCTCCCAGGTGTACTTCAATTTCCGTTTCGGGTTGTTGTGGCGGGAGAGGTATGCCGGACGGCCCGGCTCACAGCAGGCAAGCATGCTTCCCGAATTGGGACAGTGCGCAGTGACCAGATGGCCGTTTCTCAATTTCACATCGGCCATNAAACGCTTGTATCTTTTCACAAGGGCGCCCTGGACGAGAGGAGGCCAGTTCAAATCACCAGAGTTTTCAGGTTTCAGGTTTCGGGTTTCAGTATTCATATCTCCCGCTTTGTTTATTATCAGCGTCGATATTCGTTTTTACTATTTAACCATCAAATGTCGGAGCTCTTCCTGACACCTGACACCTGGGAACTGAGCATGGTTTTTTCGACAACTGTTCAGGATATCAAGCAAATGCTCAATGAACCGAGATTGTGGGAAAAGAGCTACAAACCATATTCTTTAATCTTGCTGATCAACGTCGGACGACTGATCTCAAGCAACAGCGCCGCCTGCGTTCGATTCCCATCGGTTTTTTTCAACGCCTTTGAGATAAGTTTTTTTTCAAGGGACCTGCAGGCCTTTTTTATGGAGAGTGTCCCCACCGCTTCCAGATCCCTTCCATTGGTCTCCAAAATCAGCTCCGGAGGTAATTCTCTGGGGGTAATGAACCGCTCGGGAGCTAACAAAACCGCCCTTTCCATCACATTTTCAAGCTCTCTCACATTCCCGGGCCATGGATAATTCATCATTATGGACATGGCATCTGAAGAAAGGGCTATTACGCTTTTTTTCAGTTTTTTGTTGAAAAGGTCTATAAAATATCCTGCAAGGAGAGAAATGTCTCCGACTCTTTCCCGCAGGGGGGGCAGATGGATCGCCATCACATGGACCCGATAATACAAGTCTTCGCGAAATCTGCCCTGCTTCACCTCTTCGCTCAAGTCCTTTGAGGTAGCCACGATAACCCGTACGTCTATCCGTTCCGGTTCTACGCCACCCAAAGGAACGATCTCCTGCTCTTGAAGCGCACGTAAAAGTTTCACCTGCAAAAGAAAAGGCATTTCGCCTATTTCGTCAAGGAAGAGGGTTCCTTTATCGGCTTTGCTGAAATGTCCTGGTTTGTCTTTGAGGGCATTTGTGAATGCCCCTTTTTTATATCCGAAAAGCTCGCTTTCCAGGAGGTTTTCGGGAATGCCCCCACAGTTAATCGTGATAAGACGCTCTGAAGATCTGGAGCCGGTGGAATGAATAGCCTTGGCAATCAACTCCTTTCCCGTGCCGCTTTCCCCGGTGATGAGCACGGTGGTCTTATGTTCGGCAACCTTCTTAATCAGGTCAAATACCCGGGCCATCGCTTCGCTGCGCGCCACAATACTCTCGAATGAATACCTGTCCTGTATGCGGGAAATCTGATCTCTAAGAATCAGGTTTTCCTTTATCAGCTTCTCCTGGTCAACCGCCTTTTCCATACAGATAGAGTCCCTTCTTTTACCCGAACAACCCCAGATACCAGTTCAGGATCGCCTCGCCAAAAAAAAGACAAAGGATTGCCCCGAATGAAAGAAAAGGACCAAAGGGTATTTGCACTCGATAGCCTTTCCCCGAAATGAGAATAAAAACAGCTCCGATGAGTGCGCCGGAAAACGAAGAAATCAGCAGAACCATGGGCAGGGGTTTCCACCCCATCCACGCCCCGATCATGGCAAGGAGTTTAATGTCGCCCCCCCCCA
>DUZB01000122.1 GCA_013349725.1 Deltaproteobacteria bacterium
GTTTTAGTCATTCCCGCGAAAGCGGGAATCCAGGAAAGTCAGGTGCTTATGGACCCCCGCTTTCGCGAGGGTGACGGGCTTGGGGACTTTTTACGGGACCATCAATATTGTCCCTACTGAAACAACCGTTCAAAGAGTTCCTGCACGGACCCGACTCCGTGCAACCGGACCCCCTCTGGTGGTTTTGAACCTTTCAGGTTACTCTGCGAAAGAAGGCAACGATTGAATCCGAGTTTTCCGGCTTCAGCAATTCGCATATCGGGTTGATTGACCCCCCTGATTTCGCCGGCAAGGCCTACTTCGCCAAACATGGCCAGGTTACGATCCAGGGGTCGATTCAGAAAACTGGAGAGCATGGCAGACACAATCCCCAGATCCGCTGCCGGTTCATCCACCCTCAAACCCCCAGCTACATTGACGAAGATGTCCTGATCCCCCAGCTCGATCCCAAGTCTTTTCCCTAAAACGGCTACCAGCAGAGAAATCCGGTTATGATCAACGCCGACAGCTGTTCTTCGCGGCATGCCAAAGGGACTGGGGCTCACCAGGGCCTGGATCTCAACAAGCAGAGGCCTTGTTCCCTCGATACAGGAAATAACCGCTGAGCCGGAAACATTTTCAGGCCTTTCTTCAAGGAAAATGCGGGATGGGTTTCCCACCTCTTCGAGGCCGGAGTCTTTCATTTCAAAAACGCCGATTTCATTGGTGGAACCGAACCGGTTTTTCACCGACCTGAGAATCTTGTAGATATGGCCCCTCTCTCCTTCAAAATAAAGAACCGTATCTACAAGGTGTTCCAGAACCTTTGGGCCTGCTATGGCGCCGTCTTTGGTGACATGTCCCACAAGGAAGACGGGAACACCGGTCTCTTTGGCATAGGCCATCAGTCGGGAAGCGACCTCCCTTACCTGTCCGACGCTTCCAGGGGCTGACGATATCATTGCGGTATAGAAAGTCTGGATGGAATCGACCGCCACAATTTGCGGTTTGAGGGCAGCCGCCCGGTCAAAGAAATCCTCAATACAGGTTCCGGTCATGACGTACAGAAGATCAGCATGAACGCCCAGCCTGTCTCCACGCATTCTTATCTGCTGGGCGGATTCTTCTCCGGAGAGGTATAAGGACCGGTGCCCGGCTTGAGCAAGCCTGTCGAGGACCTGCAGGATGATGGTTGATTTTCCGATCCCGGGATCTCCTCCCACAAGGACCATCGATCCGGGAACGATTCCGCCCCCTAAAATGCGATCAAATTCAGATATTCCGGTTTTGAGTCGCCTCTGAGGCGCCAGAGAAACAGCCGTAATCTTTTCCGGTCCCATGCCGGTCGATGGGAGGCGCTCCCGTTTTTCAGATCTGAGAATCTCCTCCACCATGCTGTTCCACTGATTGCATTCAGGGCACCTTCCCAGCCACTTTATGGTTTCGTGACCGCAGTCCTGGCAGATAAATACGGTTTTGTCTTTCTTGGGCATGGCAGCTCTATACGTTCAGACACGAATCAGTCGTACCAGTTAAAGGTCTTGAGCAGGTCTTTGTCTCCAGATGTTTTCGTGACCACTCCAACCTCAAAATACACAAAATAAACGTATTTCTTCACCGGCTGGTAGTCGTTTTCAAGAACAGCGTACCCCCATGTTTCCTTGTCGCCGTCGCGTGAAATGGAATCCGGCAGTCCCATGGCCGAACGAACCATGTCGCCGGTCATGCCGGGTTCCACCTGCCGACGTGCCACCTTGTTGATGATTGCAGTATCCCATTTAGGGTGCTGATAACGAATCTTTGATGCCCGGTAAGGTTCTTGCGCGCACCCGGCGATCACAATGAATAAGCCGACAATAATGATGTTTATAATTTTCATTCTCATTTTTTTTTACCCTTTTCCTGTATTTGAGGGACAATGCCGGGCGATAATGCATTCCCCGTGTTTCGGTTTTCTTGCCGCGCAAATTGCTCTGCCGTGATAGATAAGGATATCTGAGAACCGGCGCCACTTCTCCCTTTCCAGGAGTTTCTCAACATCTTTTTCGATTTTGTCCGGATTCTTGTTTTTGGTGAGTCCCAGTCTGAGAGAGAGTCTCTTTACATGGGTGTCAACCACGATGCCCGGCACATCAAAAGCGGCGCCCAGCACGCAGTTTGCCGTTTTTCTTCCAACACCGGGCAGTTTCAATAATTCCTCCATGGTGGAGGGCACTTCGCCCCCGTAAAGTTCCAGGAGTTTTTCACAACATCCTCGAATCGATTTTGCTTTGTTTCTGTAAAACCCGGTAGGCCGAATATCCTCTTCCAGTTCGGGAATCTCCACAACAAGATAGTCTCCGGGTTTTTCATATTTCTTAAAAAGAGACTCCGTCACGGTGTTCACCTGCTTATCTGTGCATTGAGCAGACAGAATGGTGGATATAAGGAGCTGAAAAGGGGTCTTGTATCGGAGTGCCGTCTTTTCATAGGTATAAAGAGGATCCAGGATTTCGTAAATTTCCTCGACCCTTGACCTCATTTTTTTTAAGCTTTCCATCCTATCTCCTGTTTCTGAAATGGTGCATCTGAAGGCGGATAATGGGCTAAAATATCAGACAAGTATAGGTGACGGCCATGTGGGTGTCAACATTTCAAAACAGGTCATCCACATTTAAAGTTGACACATTCCCATATTGGGCTATCATGAATCCTTTGCCATGAAATTTTTATAAGATCCGGAAACGGTTTTTAGGAGGGATAGGTAATGAAATGGTCCGGGGGGGTTTTTTATAGAGGATTTTTTTCCGGTGCTACCCAAAACTTTAGTTTCACGATGGTTTTTTTGGTTTTATTCATCCTATTGCCGGTAGCCGGTTTGGCCAACCAGGAAAAAATAAAAACCGACGTAAACATCCTTAAAACAGAAAAAGAGCGAGGAAAGGAGTCAAATATGGAAGGTGCTGACAAATTGACCGATGAGCAGGGCAAGTATCTTCTGAGCGTGGCACGAAAGACGATCCAGGAGTCCCTTTCCGGGGGAAAGGGGGTAGAGAAAATAGANAAAAATCTTTCCCCGATCTATAAGGAGAAGAGGGGAACTTTCGTCACCCTGACGATCGGGGGGAACCTGAGGGGTTGCATCGGCCACATTATTGCGCAGGAAATCTTGATTGAAGGAATCAAGATAAATGCCCTCAATGCCGCGTTCAGAGATCCCAGGTTCAATCCTGTTGGGAAAAATGAATGGGACAGAGTGAAGATAGAGGTCAGTATACTCACGGATCCGAAACCACTCTCCTATTCAGGTGCGGAAGATCTTTTGAAGAAACTCCGGCCGGGTATTGATGGGGTTATTCTCAAAAAGGGCTATCGCCAGGCCACGTTCCTTCCCCAGGTATGGGAACAATTGCCGGAAAAAGAAGATTTTCTGAATCACCTTTGCCTGAAGGCGGGGTTTGATGGGAATGCCTGGAAAAAAGGGGATTTTGAGGTGTCCACCTATCAGGTCCAGGCATTTGAGGAAGAGTGAATGGCTCATCACGGATTAGTGTGATACTCAGGTTCGGTCTCAGATAGACCGTGTTCAGGTGCCCGGTGTCAGGTGTCAGGTGTCAGAGAAAAACCCGGATAATTTTTTAAATATAAAACATAATATCCAATATTTACGCTGTTTATAATCCGAAAATCGGAAACATAAGTCCTGAAACCTGAAACCTGAAACCTTGGTTGCGAAAAACGAGATTTTTCACGGTAATCCGCGAAGAACCGAATGAATCAAGGGTTACGACAGCTATGGCACAAGATACCCTGAAGAGATTGCTTGTCTGGTCCATCATCGGCACAGGCATCTCCTCGGTTACTACGCAGCTTCTCACCATCAGGGAATTTCTGACCCAGTTTCAGGGTAACGAAATAACCATATCCCTCGTTATTTTCTGCTGGCTCCTGACATCAGGACTGGGCAGCCTGGCCGCACGGTTTATCAGGAGCCATTCTCTGAAGGTCTATGTTCCGTTGCTGTTTGTGGCCGGGATCTGGCCGCTTTTACAGCTCGTCGCAATCCGAGGGCTCAGGGATACTTTTTTTATTCACGGCGCTTCGCCGGGTTTCTATCAGATTCTGGTCTACATCCTCGTCATCGTAGCCCCCTATTGCCTGATCACCGGTTTTATCCTTCCCTGTGCACAAAGGACCCTCAACGGCCACGGCTGTTCTTTTACCAGTGGGGATCTCTATGTAACCGACAGCGTAGGGGATATCACCGGAGGCTTTCTGTTCAGTCTGATCCTTGTCTATTTTCTGAAACCCTTCGCCATTATTGCCATCACTTCGGCCATGCTTCTTATTGTTGTGCTTTGGCTGCTGGCTGCATACGGAAGATACTGGTTTCTGTCTGCGGCCGCCATTGCGGTCGCCTGCTTCACTTTTTTTTGTCTGAGCGCCGGGTTTGAAAAGCAGACCCTGATTCCCCAATATGGGGATATTGTCAGATATCTGGAATCCCCTTATGGTCGGATTGTGGTCTCTCAGGAAGGGGGCCAGTTCACTTTCTGGGAATCAGGGAATCCCCTCTATTCGGATTCCAACATTGTTGAGAGCGAAGAAAAAATTCATTACCCGCTCAGCCAGCTCGATAAAGTGGAGGACGTGTTGCTTGTATCCGGTGGTCTCGGAGAAACCTTAAAAGAGATTGCAAAGCATAAGCCCGGGCATGTGGACTATGTGGAGATCGATCCCGCCCTGACTTCCGTGGGGCAGGAAATGGGGGTGATACCCCGTGTACCCTTTCTTGAAATCTCCAATATGGATGCAAGAAGGTTTGTCCGGAGCAGATCGGGAATCTATGATGCTATTATTATCGATCTGCCCGATCCGGACACCTTTCAGATCAATCGATTTTTTACCAGGGAATTTTTCGGATTTGCCGGGAAGGCCTTAAAAGAGGGTGGGATTCTCAGCATCTCCATGAACTACTCCCCCAACTATATCGGGGAGATCAGAAGGAAGAAGCTTTCCATCCTTTATAATTCGGCGAGGCCTTATTTCGTAAAT
Source organism: Deltaproteobacteria bacterium (assembly GCA_013349725.1). Next base: position 5,014 of record DUZB01000122.1, read on the forward strand.
GCCATACTCATTCCCGGCCGGCAGGTTTATTTTATTTTCAGCAACAGGAAATTGTCCGAGGATATCCCTTCGTTGCTCAAAAAGAAGAAAATATCCACATCCTATATCGACGGGTATTTCCATGGAGATGTTACACCGGAAAGGCTTTTCCAGGTCCGGGAAGCCGTGAGAGCAAGTGAGGAGTCAAACAGGGATTTTAAACCCAGGCTCATGGGTGTCGTATTTCAGGAATGGTTTGCAAGGCACGACTCATCTCCCGCATATTTCATCGCAGGTATTCTGGTCCTTGTCCTGACCTATTTTGCCTTTATGAAAAAAGAGGAATATGTTCTTTTTACCACCGGCTTTACGGCCATGGGATNAGAGATGCTTATCATCTTTGTCTTCCAGGTACTCTACGGCTACATCTACGTTCAGATTGGTGCAATTATTACGGCCTCCCTGCTGGGCCTGCTGCCGGGGGCGCTTGTGGGGAAAAGATGGCAACGATCCGGCAGATTGAAGCTCCTTGTTTCAGAAGTTGCCATGGTTTCGTTACTGATTATCTTTATCCTATGGCTGTCAGGTTCAGAGACGGA
>DUZB01000317.1 GCA_013349725.1 Deltaproteobacteria bacterium
GGCTATTTCAATATTTTTGTGATTTCAGATCGGGCGAAAATGGCTTGAAGCTATGATGCATAGTTGGGGAAGTTATTTTGGTCACATTCCTAACCTACAGCTTTATTTCTGCCCTTACATCCCCCCCATAGAGCTGATCCATTTTCTTGACCGCTTCAAGCACCTCGCTGTCTTGGGTTTTCGGCAACGTGACAAACAGTTTTACCATCAGGTTGCCTCGCTCCTTGGTTTTCAGATTGACCGCCCCTTTCCCTTTCAGCCGGAGCGTCTGGCCGTTCTGGCTTCCAGCCGGGATCTTCAGNTTGACCGGACCGTCTACGGTGGGAATATTGATTGTTCCTCCAGCCATTGCTTCGCTCAGGGTGACGGGCACATCCATCAGCAGATTATCCCCTTCTCTCTTCAGAAAAGGGTGATGTTTCAAATGAATGATCAGATAGAGATCTCCCGGGTTGCCCCCGTTGGCGCCCGGTTCACCCTTGCCCGCAACGCGAACTTTGGATCCCTCCTTTACACCGCTTGGAATAACCACCCTGATCTTTTCGATCCCAACCGCCTGACCGCTTCCGCCACACTGCGTGCAAGGTTTGCCGATCTGGCCGTGTCCGTGGCAATGGGGACATGGTTTGGTGAAATTGATGGGCCCGCTTGCCACATCCTGCCTGCCTGACCCTCCGCAGTAAGAACAGGTGCTGATCGTGGCGCCCGGTTCGTTCCCGGTCCCCTGGCATCTCTGACAGGTTGCAGGCTTCTGCATGGAAAGTTCGGTATCAAATCCTTTCAGGGCCGAAAGGAGATCAATTGTCATGTCATGCTGAATATCCCGACCCCGGGAAGACCCGGCAGTCCTGAATCCTCCCTGACCTGCCCGTCCGCCAAAGATATCCCCGAAAATGTCTTCGTAATTCTCATATCTTCCGAAACCTTCTGCCCCGTATCCCGGTTGCCCTTGTTGAAAAGAACTCCTTTTGGAATACTCTCGTGCCTTTTCCGAATCAAATCCCGATCGAAGCCCGTCCTCCCCGAATTCATCGTAGAGTTTTCTCTTTTCCTCATTGCCAAGGCAATCGTAGGCCGAGGAGATCTCCTTGAACTTTTGTTCTGCATCCTTGTTCCCCGGATTGATATCCGGGTGCCATTTTCTGGCCAGTTTGCGATATGCCTTTTTGATCTGCTCTTTGGAGGCGTCTTTGGATACACCTAAAATTTTATAAAGATCTTCTGCCATGAAACTCCACCACCTGATCAATGGTCTGTTTGCACTTGAAGGAACTGCCGCAAGAATATATCATGCCCTCACGGAATGTCAAATCTTAAGCGTGTTGTGGAATAATTCCTTGCATTGAAAGTATAGATCAGATAAATTTGATGGTCCCGTAAAAAGTCGAAAATCATCCGCTTTCGTCATTCCCGCGAACGCGGGAATCCAGGAAAATTAACACCTTATGGATTCCAGCGTTCGCGGGAATTACGGCCTTGGGGACTTTTTACGAATTCGTCAAATTTACTCGGAAATGAGATGGGGTATTGAGTTTTCACCCCGAAAGAATTAAACGGTAACCGGCCAAAGAGGCGGAGGCACGTCAGAATATGGCGACTGTCGAAAATCCCGATGCTCCTATCCTGCTCGTTGACGACGATCCACTGACCCACAAACTGATCCTTAAATATTTGAAAGGTTGGGATGTGGAATCCGTATATTCAGGAAAAGAGGCCCTCGAAGCCCTGCAGAGCAGAAACTTTGTTATTGTGATTACGGATTTGAAAATGCCGGGAATGAGCGGCATTGAACTTCTGCACGAAATCAAGACCACATACAGCCACCGTGTTCAGGTCATTATCATCACCGTTTCCGATCAATTGAAAGATTTTTTCAATGCCCTGCACGGGGGAGCAAACGATTTCCTCCTGAAGCCGTTTCAAAAGGAAGACCTGGTCGAGGTGATCGAACACACCCTGACCAGGATCAACCGGTGGAAAAAAACCATGGCTGATCTCCTCGAAAGAAGCGGTGCAGAAGAAAAAATTAAATAATTCCATCCCCTGCCGCCTCTATTTCCTGAATTTGCTTCTGCAGAAACCCCAGTTCTGAACAGCAGGGAAGCCCTCCAAGGGATTTCGCTTTCAATACCGCCCTCAATACGGCATTTTCCACGGCCCTTGCCGCAAGCATTCCTGCCACATTGATATCCGCTTCCACCTCTCCGGTTGCAAGCGCAAAAATCGTGTCGCCATCCACCATGGTATGCGACGGTCTCATGGTTCTCGCAAAGCCGTTATGGGCCATGGAAGCAAGCTTGCCGGCCTGTGATTTCGTGAATTTTCCGTTTGTGACAACCATGCCGATGGTGGTGTTGCCCCCGAAAGAAATGGCCCTGTCCGCGAACTGTTCAATCATGATCTTCTCGGTATTTAAAAAGGTTCTCCTGTCTTTGCTCAGAACTCCCGCCAGGATAGCGCCTGTTTTCGGATGGATGACATCCCCAAAACAATTTACTGCAACAACAGCGCCTATTTTCAAAACCCCCGCCTGAAAGCAACAAGTCCCGAGTCCGCTCTTCATGGATTGTTCTACGCCAAGAATCTTGCCCACGGAAGCCCCCGCTCCTGCTCCCACGGCCCCTTCAGCACAACCGGTATTTACAGCATTCAGGCAGGCCTGATACCCCATCTCCCTGTCCGGCCGGACTCGGTGATCCCCAATTCCCAGGTCGAACAGGACCGCCCCGCATACGATGGGGATTTTCATGATTCCCACATCAAAACCCACATTTTGTTCCTCTAAATACTGCATGACTCCGGTTGCCGCGTCCAGGCCGAACGCACTTCCCCCAGCAAGAATAACGGCATGGATCTGCTGAACAAAATTGACGGGATCCAGCAAGTCGGTTTCCCTGGTTCCCGGGGCGCCGCCTCTGACGTCAACCCCTGCGGTGACCCCCTCTTCCGCAATGAGTACCGTACATCCGGTAAGTGCATCCATATCCTCTGCGTGACCTATTCGAATGCCTTCAATATCCGTCACTGCAATTTCTTTCATGAATGTTTGCTCCACTTAACAAGGTTTCAGTGTTCAGGTGTCAGCATTCAGTGCCTCTTATTCCGGCTTTGTGATTTCAGACGCAATAACTACATCATATTACGCTTAATATTTGGAAAACCTTCGGGATCTTTCCCTGACACCTGAAACCTGACACCTGGTGCCTGAAAAAAGTCTATCTGAAACCAAACTGGAAGATCACGCAAATCCGCGATGAACCTAATTTTCTTCTCGACCCCCGCCCTTCCTTAGCATCTCTTCCGCATGGGCTACAGCTTGATGCGTGATTTTACTTCCCCCTAAAAGCTTTGCGATTTCATGCACCCTCTCCTCGGGCTCCAGAAAACGGATGGAGACCTCTGTCCGGTCGGAGACGACTTCCTTTTTGACGGTGAAATGGGTACTCCCCTGGCTGGCGATCTGGGGAAGATGGGTGATACACAATATCTGGTGATAGTCGGCAAGGGCCTTGATCTTTTTCCCTACCACTTCGGCCGTGGCCCCGCTTATTCCCGCATCTACTTCATCAAAAATAATCGTCTCAACAGAGCCGGTTCTTGCAAGAATTGACTTTATGGCAAGCATGATTCTCGAAAGCTCACCGCCTGAGGCTATTTTGGAAAGTGGCTTAAGCGCTTCCCCCGGGTTTGGAGAAATCATGAATTCCATATGATCGATACCGTCCGGTCCTATCCTGATCTTTTCTTCTCCCTGCGGGTTTTCTTGAAAATTTACCTGAAATTCCGTCCTGTCCATGTGAAGCCGGTGCAACTCTTTTTCCAGGACTTCCTTGAAAAGATCCGCGCCTTTCTTTCGTTCCGCGGAGAGGCTCGTTGCTTTCTGACGCAGCTCTTTTTCCAACCGCTGGGCTTCCCCTTCCAAATCCGAAAGTCTCTGCCCGCGAATATCCATCAGGGATATCTGAGAAACCAGCTCCTCTTTAAAACGCAGGACATCTTCCAGTTCCGGCCCATACTTGCGCTTGAGCCGATTGAGTGTGTCCAGCCTTTCCGCGACCTGGTCCAATCGGGCTGGATCGATTTCGATCCGTTTCCGATAATCCCTGAGCGCAAAAGAGGCATCTTCAAGTCCCGCCTGGATTCCGTTAAGGACATCCTCAATCCGGGTCAGATCCCTGTCAATTTGTGCGGCCTTTCCTATCTGCCTCGTGCAGCGCCCCAGGGAAGAAACGACCGAATCGTTGCTTTCGTAGAGCACCTGGTACCCGTGTGTAACGATTTCCAAAAGTTCTTCCGCATGTTGAAGCCTCTTTTTTTCCTCCAGGAGCTGTTTATCTTCTCCCGGAACCATGGCAACCTGCTCGATTTCCTGCATCTGAAACCGGGCCAGTTCCTTCTTTTCCTCCTGCCGCCCGATCTCCTTTTTCAGGGTTTCCATTTCTTCCATCAAGGTCTGGTAACTGCGGTACATCTGATGAAGAGAATCCCTGTCGCCGGCAAGACCGCTGAAGTCATCCAGGAGACCAAGATGATTTTCAGGATTTAGAAGCATCTGGTGTTCATGTTGACCCGAAATACTGATCAGCCGNGGTCCAAGGCCGGAGAGCATCTGCAGGGTGACCATGGCGCCGTTTAAGAAAACCTTGTTGCGACCTTCGCGAGAGATACTCCTTTTGATGAGCAGTTCTCCATCAAAGGCGATCCCCTGGCCCTTCAGATGTTCTCGAAGTTCCCTATTCTCGGGAAATTCAAAAAAGGCTTCCACCACGGCTTCTCCGGACCCTGAGCGAATGAGATCCAGGGAGGACCTCCCCCCTAATATCAGGTTGATGGCGTTAATAATAATGGATTTGCCGGCGCCGGTCTCTCCCGAAAGGATGTTTAACCCTTCCCTCAGAGAAAGTTCCAGATGCCTTATAATAGCAAAATCATGAATATTGAGTTGAACAAGCATGATTATAGAGTCTTTAAAAAAGTGAATCTATTCGCATGGCGCAAAGCGCATGGCGCATGGCGCATGGCGCAAAGCGCATAGCGCAAAGCGCATAGCGCAAAGCGCATGGCGTTTTGCCGCTTTGCGCTCTGCGCTTTGCGCCATGCGCTTTTCCATCGTTGCCATAGACCTATGGCAGTGTCATCCTCAATCAGAATCTTTTGACTTGGGGCCGATCTCGGAATTTCGTAAAAGTCTGGTGACCTCAATTTTCAGGCACTCCGGTTCCTTATCGTCCACGGCAATATACTCAACCACCGCCTCACTGGGAACAGGGAGATCACAAATGGGGATCGATTTTCCAAGGAGATCAAAAATCCGGGTTGCCTCCGTCACCAGGAATTTCCGGCCGCCGATCTTGATTCCTCCATCCCCTTTGCTCTCAATCACCACGGATGAAGACACAATATTATCGCCCTGGCTGTCTGCAAAACAGAAAGACGCTGTCAAAAAGAGAACCGTTACCAAAAGGGCAGACCGGAAAGCATGCCGGCCCCCAAAAGACCGAAACCAAAAAACAGACATTTTTCTAACCTCCGTTTCATCAAATTTTTTTTAACTTAAAAC
>DUZB01000329.1 GCA_013349725.1 Deltaproteobacteria bacterium
CGATCGATTTCAGGCCGAGGTTTTCAGCGGCGAGGCAGGCAGACTCGGAAATGGCATCGGGAAAGCTGGACGTTTTGGGATAGGAGTGGCCCTCAGCGGAGTAATCCGTTTCCGCCTGGATTGCTATCCGTTCCATCATCTGCACCGTTTTAACCGGATAGCGGCCAACGGATGTCTCCCCGGAAAGCATAACCACATCGGTTCCATCCAGGATGGCGTTGGCTACATCGGAAGCCTCCGCGCGCGTTGGAATGGGATGTTCCGTCATGGACTCCAGCATCTGTGTGGCAGTAATCACCAGTTTCCTTTTCAGGTTTGCCTTTCGAATCATCATTTTTTGTGCAATGGGAACCTTTTCGGGAGACAACTCGACACCAAGATCACCTCGCGCCACCATGATTCCCTCACAGGCATCCAATATTTCGTCCAGCTCTTCAAGGGCCTGAGGCTTTTCTATCTTAGCAATAACCGGCACATCGGCGCCCAGACGCTTCAATTCTCTTTTCAGAGATTTCACATCTTTTGCACTTCGAACAAAAGAAATAGCCACATAATCGATCCCCATCTCAATCCCGGCACGAAGGTCCTCTTTATCCTTTTTTGTCAGCGACGGGATACGGGTCTTGACCCCCGGAAGGTTGATGCCTTTAGACTCATGGAGTATTCCCCCCGTTACCACTTTGCAGGTAAGATTCGTCTTGTTTTTTCCGAGCACCTTTAATTCCATCAATCCGTCATCGATCAGGATAGCGTGCCCCTTATCAAGATCTTTGATAATCCCTCCATAGGTCGTGGAAACAATCCCCGGTTCTCCAAGGATCCGTCGAGACGTTATGACAAATTCTTCGCCCGCTTTCAGCACCAGAGAACCGCCCTTTATCTTTCCTGTACGAATCTTGGGGCCCTGAAGATCCTGCATCACCCCCACCGGTCTGTTCAAACTTTTCGCCAGAGAACGGATTCTCTCAAACACCTTCCGGTGCTCCTCATGGGTACCATGAGAAAAATTGAGACGCGCAACATTCATCCCCGCCAGAATCAGCTTCTTGAGCATTTTCCTTGAACTGCTTGCAGGCCCGATAGTGCAAACGATTTTGGTCTTTCTTTGTTTCATGCTATCTCCGTATCTGGTCATTAGTCATTAGTTAATCGCCAATCGCCAATCGCCAATCGCCAATCTAAAAACCCTATCCCCGGGAAAAGGCCAGGTCAAGAACAAACGCAAAGTTCGGCAAATTTCTTAAAAAAAATATCTGAAGAAATTTCTTGATGCACACAAAACAATAGATTAAATTAAATTTGATTTCAATAATGCTTAGGTTGCATTGTTGAATTTTTTATTACTTTCAAATGATCAACTGCTGGAGGAAGGATATGGGAAAGTACTTAAAGGGTGTGCTGGTTGCTATGGCGGTATTATGCCTGTTTTCGGGGGCTCTTTTTGTGACTGCGCCTGCATACGCGGATTCACTTGAAGAGGCGATTCAACAAGGCATTACGGATGGTAAGATCAATAAGACAGCTGAACCCGGTTTTCTGGGGATTCCGGGCGCGCCCAAGGTTAATTTTGTTCTGGGATTCTTCTGGGCCATATGGGTTGGCTGGATTTTCTCTACAGTGGGCGCCTTTGGCGGAATCATGGCGGGGGTCGGACACATCACCATCTTCGGTCTGGGAGATTATGCAAGGGGTTTTGGAAAAGGGTACCCCATGAATAACCTTGTCACGGATTCTATCCGGGTTTCGAACCAGTGGCTTGTGGGTTTAAGCGGGTTAATCTCCAGCACCAATTACTACCGTATGGGCCGTCTTGTGGCCCCGTTAGGCATGTGTCTTGCCATAGGAGGAGTGGGGGGATCCTGGCTGATCCCTGATCTTACCGCGGGAAAGATCAGCCTCAAATCGTATCTTGGTTACTTCGGGATAGCCGTCCTTGCATTGGGCTTTATCCTTTTACGGGAAACCACAAAGGCAGGACAGGCCAAAAGGAAAAAAGCAAAAGAGGCAGCGTCTGCTTTCGAAAAGCAGGCAAAAAAGGGAGACGAAAAGCAGCAGGGCGTTAAGATCCTTGAGGGAAGCTGGACTATGATGTTTATTGCTTTAGGGGTTGTGGTTGTCAGCGCCCTGTGGGCCAATCTGGCGGGCGGCGCCAAATGGGTCGCCTACCTTCTTGCCCTGGCCGGGTGGGGAGTGACCTTTTTCGCAGGAACCATTCGTTTTTCATTCTACGGGGTCGAATTCAGTTTCAAGGCCTATATCCCCATGTTAGGGGGGATCTTCATCGCCGCACTGGCATCATTTTTAGGAGTCGGGGGCGGTTTTCTCTATGTGCCTTTTCTCACATCCGTGGCCGGCCTGCCCATGTTCCTCGTGGCGGGAACCAGCGGACTGGTGGTCCTCGTCGGCATGATCGTCTCCATATTCAGTTACATGGTGGGAAAAAGCGTTCCTGTTCAGTGGGGTTTTATCGGCATTGAACTGGTCGGAATATTTGTCGGTTCCATGATCGGTCCGCGAACTTCCAAATACATCCCCGACATCTGGCTCAAAAGGCTCTTCGTTCTGTTAGCCTTCTATGTGGGCATCCGTTACATCACGAAAGGATTCCTGGGCTACAGCATCGTACCGCCTTTCTGATCCGGTAAAATAAATTCTTCAAACGCTCCGGGAAAAAGCGGTATCCCGGGGCGTTTTCATTTGGTCGCCTGCATGGATATCATTCCAAAGTTACTGGAAGCTGCCGATTCCTTTCTGATGGCCCCCTATCGTCTTTTTGGAAACCCGGTTATCGGGTGGTGGCTGGGTATTTTTGTGCTTGCCATGTGGACTACGCTTTTGGGGCAGCTGACCATGGCGCTGGTGTTCAGAGTCAACCGAAAAGCGGTAAAAGAAACCGTCGAACAGGTTTCAAACCACCACCATCAGTCCATGAACGCCCTTCGCAGCGGAAATAAGCCCGCCTACAAGGCCATCAACAAACTGGCCAATGAAGCCTACGGGAAGACTTTTTTTCTACAGGTTGCCATGGCTTCATCTTCCCTCTGGCCCGTTCCCCTGGCCCTTGCATGGCTTGAAATACGATTTTCATCCGTGGATTTTCCGTTTCCATTGAACCTGCCTTTTCTCGATGGGACAGTGAGTTTTGTTTTTATCTTCATCCTTGTTTATATCTTCACAAGGATTATGTTTAATGGTTTGAAGGGGTGGTTGCATCGGGGAAAGGGGAAATAACGATTCATGACAAATGAAGACAACAACATTCACCATCTTGCCACCGAAGGCAAGGAGGTGATTCTGGTGGGCACAGCCCATGTTTCAAATGAAAGCGCCGAGCTTGTCGCCAGGGTAATCAGCGATGAACATCCTGACACCGTGTGTGTGGAGTTGTGTGAATCCAGATATCAGTCCATGACGCAGGGCAACACATGGAAGGATACGGATCTCATCAAGGTCATCAAAGAAAAGAAGGCATTTCTGCTTCTATCCAATCTCCTGCTGGCATCTTTTCAAAAAAAGATCGGCAGTAAACTGGGAATTAAACCGGGGCAGGAAATGCTTGAAGCCATAAAGGCTGCAGATGCCGCAGGGGCCGCCATTCACCTCGCAGACAGGGATGTCCGCACAACCCTTTCGAGGGCCTGGCGCCTGATGGGATTATGGACCAAAATGAAGCTCCTGGCCCAGTTGGTCACCTCCTTCGGAGAAGCAGACTCTATCACAAAAGAAGATATCGAGGCCATGAAACAGCAGGACATGCTGGAAACCCTTCTGAAAGAAATAGGAGATCTTCTACCTGAGTTGAGAACGGTCCTGATCGATGAAAGAGATCAGTATCTGACAGAGAAAATAAGGACAGCGCCTGGAAAACGGATCGTTGCGGTGGTAGGAGCCGGACATGTCCCCGGAATCAAGAAAAACTGGGATCAATCCGTTGATCTCAAAGCATTGGAAACCCTTCCACCCAAAGGGAAGTTTCTCCCTTTTCTGAAATGGGGGGTTCCAATCCTGGTCATCGGATTGATTATCGCCGGTTTTTTTATGGCTGGATCTGATACGGGAACAGAACTTATCAAATGGTGGATTCTGGCCAATGCTGTTCTCGCAGGCATTGGAGCGGCGGCAGCCCTGGCCCACCCCCTGACTATCCTTTCGGCAATCATCGCATCCCCCATCACCTCTTTAAACCCGATGATCGCTGCCGGGTGGGTGTCAGGTCTGGTGGAGACATTCCTCAGAAAACCGAGAGTGAAAGATTTTGAACGATTGTCGGAAGACATCGTCTCCGTGAAAGGATTCTGGTCCAATAAAATCACAAGGATTCTACTGGTGGTGATCTTCACCAATATGGGCAGTTCTCTCGGCGCTTTCGTAGCCCTGCCCTTGATGGCCAGGGTTTTAGCTTAAACGCCGTAATATTCCCGGTACCAGGCGATAAAATTGCGAATACCTTCCCGCAAGGGCATTCTGGGACGAAAACCCAGCATTCTTTCTGACTTTTCAATATCCGCCGTTGTTTCCGCCACATCTCCGGGCTGCAGGGGCAGCATGATCTTCTCTGCTTTCCTCCCTAACTCCTCTTCAATCATACCAATAAACTCCATTAGCCCAACCGAATCGGAATTACCAAGGTTGAAAATCTCATAGGGAACCGGCCTTTCAATGGCCCTTACCGTTCCCTCCACAATATCGTCAATGTAGGTAAAATCCCTTCTCATCTTCCCATGGTTATAGACGTTAATGGGTCGTCCCTTTAAAATGGCATCCGTGAACAGGAACAGCGCCATATCCGGCCTGCCCCAGGGGCCGTAAACGGTAAAATAGCGCAAACCGGTGCATGGGATCTGAAAAAGATGGCTGTAGGCATGGGCCATCAATTCATTGGCTTTTTTTGATGCCGCATAGAGAGATATGGGATTGTCCACCCTGTCCTCTACACTATAGGGAATTTTCTTGTTTTTCCCGTGAGGCAAAAACGAGGTTTTTCACTTCATAAGTCCTTGCCATTTCAATGATGTTCAAAAAGCCCTCCAGGTTGCTTTTCTGGTAAGAAAAGGGATCCTTAAGGGAATGCCTTACCCCGGCCTGGGCGGCTAAATTGCAGATGATATCCACCCGGCGCCTGCCAAATACATTTTTAAGCGAAGGCAGATCGTGAATGTCAACCTGGTAAAAATGAAACCCGGGGTTCTCTCCCAGAATGGTCAACCGTGCCTTTTTCAGATTCGGATCGTAATAATCATTCAGATTGTCTATGCCGACCACATGGTATCCCATCTCCAGGAGTCTTTTGGTCAGATGAAATCCTATGAAACCTGCAGATCCGGTAACCGCAATAACCTGGTTGTCTGATGTCATCATTTTACCTCTTCGTGTTTCGTGTTTCGTTCTTGGTGGGGCTTGGTTCTAACTTCGCCCACTTGATCCAATTAGTCGAGAGTACGTTCGGAAGGTCATAATCTTAATCGTAATCATAATCTTACTCTTTTACGGCCT
>DUZB01000371.1 GCA_013349725.1 Deltaproteobacteria bacterium
CATACAAAAAAGAATCATACGCCGGTCCGGCCTTCAGTGGAGACGAAAATCGGCCCTTGTTCTATTCTTAGTTTACGGATTCATTTCATAGCTGTTTTTCAAGCAATACACATGGTTTTCCCATATATTCTGAAATCGATCCCTGTTGACGGAGGGCTTTCTGATCATTTTCATGCAAAGGGCCATCTGCGGTTTCCGTGGCGCCGGCCTTGCCGTAAATCTGCAGCGCGAATTTTGAAAAATCCCGGATCATGAAATCGAAAATCTGGTCCAGGAGATCGTCTTCCACCTGTTCCATCCGGCATTTTTCGATGATGAGCTGACCGTATGCCACCAGTGTAAAGAGCTCGCCCAGGTTCAGCAGAAAATCGATATCCTTCACCTGCTCCATGTCAGGGGCAGCCGTCAAGAGGAATTCCTTGAGGACCTCGATCTGCTCTTTAAAAAGGGTCACATTGGGAAGATCAATGCTGTCGTAGGCGATTTTGTAATCGTGGAATCGAATGTTGCCCAATCCCCGGGTGGGGCCCTGGTGAAACAGAAAATCGTCGTTGGCGGGGTCGTCCCGTTTGGGGATTTCGGGAAACGCCTCCGGCTGAAAGAAATAGTTGGCCATGAATTTGATGATCAGCGCCATATTCACATGGACTGTGCCTTCCAGTTTCGGGAGGGCACGGATTTCCTTGGCTGCCATTTCAAAATAGGTGTCCTTTTCGAACCCCCTGGCCGCGATCACATCCCAGAGCAGGTTGATGACCTCCTCCCCCTGGGTGGTGACCTTCATCTTGACCATGGGATTGTAGAGCAGGTAGCGCCTGTCCTCGGTCGAGGCTGAGCGCATGTAATCGCCGGCGCGAAGAGCAAACATTTTCATGGCATGAAGGCGGCTATAGGCATCCACGAAATACTGCTGAATGTGGGGGAAATCGGTCACCCATTTGCCATAGAGGTTACGGTGCGCCGCGTGTGTGATGGCCTCATGGAAGGCATGGGTGCANATNCCGATACTTCCCCAGCCCAGGTTGAATTTTCCCACATTAATAGTGTTCAGGCCGGAATCCCAGGCATCCCTGCCCGTGGACAGGATATCTNCATCCGTAATGGGATAGCTGTTGAGGGCATATTCCGCCACNTANCCCTGCCACGCTACCACATTCNGGATACACTCGTAATTGTCGTGCCGGGAATCCACCACAAAAAAGACATATTCGTCCGTTTCCGAATCCTTGGCAAACGTGGACACCATGGCCGCTTCATTCCCGTTGCCGATGTAGTATTTTCCGCCGTCGGCCACATAGCGGTTTTTCCCAAGGGGAGTGAGAGACATTTCCGAGGAATAGAGATCCGCTCCGTGGATCTTTTCAGACAGGCCAAACGCAAAAATGGCGCCTGCTTTGAGCAGTTCGGCGGCTTTTTGTTTTACGGCTTCATTTTTTCCCATCCAGATGGGCCCCAGACCCAAAATGGTCACCTGCCAGGCATACCAGTAGGGCAGACCATAAAATGCCAGGACCTCATTGAAGTCGCAATTGCGGAACGTATCCCAGCGGTAATCCGGATTGCCTTTTGCATATTGAGAAGGGGTGAGCAGTGTGGCAAAAATCTTGTTTTCTTTTAAAAATTCAATAAAATCCGCATACCACACCTGATCGTGATAATCTTTTTTGAGCTTCTTTTTGCCGTTGCTTTCAAAAAAGGCAATGGTTTTCAGCATGATCTCCCGGGATCTGTCATCAAGGTGTTCATATTTGGCGGTTCGGGGGTTTAGAAGCATTTGGATTCTCCTTTAAAAAAAACATCCTATTTTGTGGTGGAAAATGATATGTGTGCCCAGACTGTTTCCTTTATATCATTTCTCCTCTCAAAATAAAAGCGAGAAGTCAAAGGTGATGGTCCCGTAAAGAGTCAGAAATCATCCGTCTTCGTCATTCCCGCGAACGTGGGAATCCAGGAACATCAACGCGTTATGGATTCCCGTGTTCACGGGAATGACGGCACCGGCGCCATTTAGAGAGAGACCCCCATGTCACACACCCCACCTTCCATTGAGAATATCCTCGGTCCGGATGGGACGCTGGCCGCAAACCTCAAAGGTTTTGAATTTCGGCCATCCCAGCTTCAAATGGCGGTAAACCTTGCAGAATCTATCCAAAAGAAAATTCCCGCCCTTGTGGAGGCCGGAACAGGTACCGGCAAGACGTTCGGATATCTTGTTCCGGTGGTGTTGAGTGGGAAAAAAACCGTCATATCAACCGGCACGAAAAATCTGCAGGAACAGATCTATTTCAAGGATATTCCCCTGCTGAGAAATGCCGCACGGATGAAAATCGATGCGGTCATCATGAAGGGGAGAAAGAATTATCTCTGCCTTCACAGATACCGGCAGTTTTTTGCCCAGCCGTCACTCCTGAACAGCGCTTTGAACGAAAAAGGCCAAAGGATTGAAGAATGGATTCAAACAACCCCGTTCGCGGATCGGAGCGAGGTAGAATGGCTGAAGGATGACGATCTTTTGTGGGATTCCATTTCCTCCACGTCCGACCAATGCCTTGGATCGGAATGCCTGTTTCTTGACGGCTGTTTTTTGGGGAAACTCAGGAGCAGAGCCGCCGGGGCCAGAATTATTATCGTAAACCATCACCTCTTTTTTGCGGATATGAAAGTGAAAGAAGGCGGTTTCGGAGAGATCATTCCCCGTTTCCAGGTGGCCGTGTTCGACGAAGCCCATACCGTGGAAGAAATCGCCGCGTCCTATTTTGGCGAAAGCATCAGCACACGCCAGCTTTCAGACTTTGTGGGAGAGTTCGAAAGGGAGGTGAAGAGCAAAAAAGAAGGCCTCGAAAAGAAAGCAACGGGGCGCCTGAAAACCATACGGGCGGAAATAGAAATCCTGAAAGAGTTTTTTCTGGATAAGAAAGAAAAAGGAAGACTGGAGGACGACGAGCTTTCAAGAATGGATGAAGGCCCCGTGCGGAACATAAGAAACGCCCTGAGCGCCATCCGGGAGAATCCCGGACTCAAGGCTTCTGAAAACGATAAGGTCCGAACCTTGCTGGCAAGGGCAAAGGAATTGAAACAGACGCTGGAGGATATTCTGGGGAAAAAGGGAGAAAATTGGTTAAACTGGTACGAAAGGAGGAACAAAAGCCTCGTCCTTTATACGTCTCCACTGGATATTTCCCAGCCGCTGAACCAATGGCTTTATGAAAAGTTGGAAACTGTCGTTTTTACCTCGGCAACCCTTTCCACCGGGGGCGCTTTCACCTATATCCATTCCCGTTTGGGCCTTCCCGAAAAATTCATACAGGGCATCTATCTTTCAGATTTCGATTTTACAACCCAGACCCTGATGTATATCCCGGAAAAGATGCCCCTTCCGGCCGATCCGGGCTTCAGCCGGGCGGCGGCGGCGGAAATCCAGGCGATTCTTGAAAGAACAAAAGGGAGAGCGCTGGTCCTTTTTACGAGCCATTACAATCTGAATATGGCGCACCAGATGCTGAAAGACCAGATCCCTTACACCCTCTACAAACAGGGCGATGCCCCCAGGTCGGTTCTCCTGGAGGCCTTCAAACGGGATATCAGCTCGGTGCTTATGGCCACCGGCTCCTTCTGGCAGGGAGTGGATGTGCCGGGTGAAACACTGAGCTGCCTGATCATCGACAAGCTTCCCTTTGATTCTCCAGGCGAACCGCTTGTGGGCGCAAAGATAGACGCCATTCGCAACAGGGGCGGAAATCCGTTTTTTGAATACCAGGTTCCCTCGGCCATTATATCGCTCAAGCAGGGTCTCGGAAGGCTCATAAGAAAAAGTTCAGACAGAGGGATACTGTCCATCCTGGACATCAGAATCCGTAACACCCGATATGGGAAGCTTTTTCTTAAAAGCCTCCCTCCCATGCCCATTACCCATGAATTAGACGATATAGATAAATTTTTCAATATTCAATAAAGAAGAGGTCCTATCGATGTCCCCCAAGCCATGGAAGATTGTCTCCAGCCACAAAGACAGGTCCTACCGGGTTTTCAGTCTCCGAACCGACCGGGCCATATCCCCGCGAACCGGAAAAGAACACAGCTTTTTCATCCTGGAATCCACTTCCTGGGTCAATATCATTCCCCTTACCAGTGACGGCAAGGTGGTCATGGTCAGGCAGTACCGCCATGGCGCCGGTGAGGTGACCCTGGAAATACCGGGGGGGCTTGTGGAAGAAGGCGATACCCCTGAAACCGCCGCCATGCGGGAACTGGTTGAAGAAACAGGGTATACCGCCCGAAAGGTCATTTCGCTCGGATACGTACAACCCAATCCGGCCATACAGAATAATCGTTGCTACTCTTTTCTCGCCCGGGATGTCCGTCTTACGAGGGAACAGTCCCAGGATGAGAAAGAAGATATTGAAGTGGTTTTAAAGCCGCTTTCCGAAATCCCGGAGGCAATCCGTAATGGAGAGATCACCCATGCCCTTGTGCTGGCCGCATTTTACAGGTTTTACATGGAATATCAGCCGGGTGTTTCGATACATGGAGAGAATCAGAAATGAACATACGGGAAGTCATGGAAAAGAAAAAACGTCTCAGGGATTTCCTTGGCGGATTGGACTCCCTCCTGGTAGCTTTTTCCGGCGGTGTTGACAGCGCCTATCTGCTTAATGAGTCACGGCAGGTGCTGGGTAAAAAGGTTGTGGCAGTTACCGCCAGCTCCTCCATACACCCGCATCGTGAATTGGAAGAGGCGGTTCAATTTGCCGAAAGCATCGGTGTGGACCATGTTGTTTTTTCCTCGGAAGAAATGGATCTGGAGGAATTTCTCTTGAACGGGAGCGACAGGTGTTACCACTGCAAGAAGGCGCTTTCCAAAAAACTCCTTGCCATTGCAGAGGAACGGGGAATGGTCCATGTGGCCCACGGCGCAAATATGGACGATTTAGGCGATTTCCGCCCCGGGTTTAAAGCCGCCAGGGAGGCAGGGATGATTGCGCCTCTCATGGAGGCGGGCCTGGGGAAAAGCGAGATTCGTTTCTTAGCAAAAGAGATGGGACTTAACCAATGGGACAAGCCCGCCATGGCTTGCCTGGCCAGCAGAATCCCTTATGGAAATCCGATTACCGTCCGGGCCCTTCAGATGGTGGATCGGGCTGAAGAATTTCTGAGGGATGCGGGATTTGAGGAAGTAAGAGTCAGGCACCATGGAAGCGTAGCCAGAATAGAGGTAGCGCCCCTGCGTATAAAGGAGATTCAGGAGGAGCCTGTAAAGAGCGACCTGATCAGAACATTCAGGAAGATAGGCTTCGAGCATATCGCCCTTGACCTTGAAGGATATGAACAGGGAAAAATGAACCGGGAGCTGATTGAGACGACGTCGGACTCACAGCAATTCTAATTTTGACAAATCATCTCTGTGGGAGCGGCTTTCCAGCCGCGAAAAATCGTGGCAAAATGCCACTCACACAGTATTTTTTGATAAAGCCG
>DUZB01000341.1 GCA_013349725.1 Deltaproteobacteria bacterium
CCGAAGGCTTCCTCCTCCACGCAAAGACCAGCCATCCTGCAATCGGCAACAGCAAAAAGAGCAGGAGAGGGTAGGCAAACCGAAACATCATCTGAACCGCCTCCCCCCCCGAATTTTTTTCCGGATCAATGCACCCTCTTTCGTCCCTTTTTTAGAAGAAATGTCGATTTCCTTTTCGAACGATTCGCAGGTATCCTTAATGTAGCCTAAGGCCTTCTTCACATTCTCTTCTTTTCGGGCCTGCGTGGGTCTGAAATCCGCGAATTTTACCAGGTCCGCCTGCCTGAGAAGCTGGAGAAGCTCCCTGTCCTTCTTGTCCTTCATAGCCAGGGCGATCTCCTGGGTGGTGAATTCGACCGCTGGAAATCCTCGCAGTTCTTCCAAATATCTCCTCATAATCTCAGAAAATCGAAAGTAAAAGACCTTTAAATGCCCCCGTTCAAAAAGCCTTTCCTCTTCAAGTTCCTGGATGCTCCCTCTGGCCGCCACATGGGGTAAGATTCGAGGTGTCACCCTAATCTCTTTGAACCTTCGTCTTTTTCGCCACCACAAAAAGCCCCCTGTCATCAGGCACAGCAGCAGAACCGCCCCCCCCCACCACACTTTTCTCTTCCACCCGAAACCTGCTGGGATGATGTCGTAGATCGGCTTGAGCAGGGCCTCTTCCGGTTTCTCTCCCAGGTTCGAAAGAACCGCCAGAGAGACCGGCTCCGCTTCAAGGACGGATTCCCCACCCTCCTTATCCATGAATGTGACGGACAGAGGGCCTGTGGTGAACGACCCCAACTGATCCACAAGGAGCCTGATCCTTATTTCGCCTGAAAGGTTTTTTTCCGCCGAAGGGTTTTCTCCGCCCACAGAAGGGATGTTTTCCAAACCCAGAACCGTGAGCCCATCAAGCCCTTTAATCCCGGCTTTTTCGGGCAAGTGGGCGCCTTCGGGGAGAACGTATTGCAGGATGAGTGTGACAACATTGCCCACTTGGGCGGAGGATGGAATCATGGAAGCGGTGAGCCCCTTTTGAGACCGATCCTCATTCGCCCCGGCAACTGTCCCCACAACCGCCCTAAAAAGGAAAAAAAGGAGTAGGACGAGAAGAGAAATCCGGCCTTTCATTGCCTCCTTCTCCTTTTCTCAAAAAGGCTGGTCAACGGCTCCACCAGGGGGCCGTTCGTGGAAAGGAGTACCTGATCCACGCCTGCCTTGAGAAACAAACGGCCGAGATCCGATTCCCTCTCCTGACTGTACTCGCGCCATCTTTCCCTGAATTTTCTGCTGTTACTGTTGATGACTGCGATTTCCCCCGTTTCAGGGTCCTGCATCCTGATGAGCCCCACCCGGGGCAACTCTTCCTCGGCCGGGTCCGCAATCCTGATCACCGTGAGGTCGTGCTTCTTGGCTGTCAAACGAAGGGGCCTTTCAAACCCGGTATCCATACAGTCCGAGATGAGAAAAACAATGGCGTGACGTCTTACGACCCTGTTCAGATAGTTCAGCGCATCTCCGATGCTGGTGCGCATGTCCTCCGGTTCAAAAGTGAAGATTTCCTTGATCAGGCGCCATACGTGGGATGCTCCCTTTTTTGAGGGGATATATTTTTCCACTTTTGAACTGAACAGGATTGCCCCCACCTTATCATTCGTCCGGATGGCCAGGAATGCCAACATCCCCGCAACCTCCGCCATGAGCTCTCTTTTGAACTTTTTTCTTGTGCCGAAAAGATGCGAGCCTGAAAGATCCAGGAGGAGCATAACCGTCAATTCCCGCTCCTCATGAAAGACCTTGACGAACGGATGCCCGAAACGGGCCGACACATTCCAGTCAATGGTCCGGATGTCGTCTCCGATCTGGTATTCCCTGACTTCAGCAAACTCCATGCCTCTTCCCCTGAACGCGCTTTCATACTGCCCCGCGTACAGGTTATTGGCCATCCGCCTGGTGGAAAAGTGGAACCGTTGAATCTTTTTGAACAGTTCGACGGAGATCATTTCATGGGACCTCGATCTGTTCCAGAAGCCGACCTATCAGGTCATCCGTACTCTTTTCCTCCGCCTCCGCTTCGTAGCTCAGAATGATCCGGTGTCTCAGTATATCCGGGGCCATCGATTTCACATCCTGCGGCGTCACATATCCCCTGCCGTTGAGAAACGCATGTGCCCTGGATGCAAGGCCAAGCCAGATAGACGCCCTGGGAGAAGCTCCGTAACTGATCATGGACGCCATTTCCCCGTCCAATTTTCCGGGGCGCCTGGTAGCCCTGACAATCTCTACGATATAATCCAGTATCCTTTCCTCCATGTGAATCGATTTCATGACTTCAGAAGCCTCCTGGATACTGCTGAAATCCACAATGCCCGTGATGGCATCCCCTCCCCCCGAATAGACCCTTTCCATGATCTGCTTTTCTTCCTGGGCCGAAGGGTAATCCACTTTTATCTTCATCATGAATCGATCGATCTGGGCCTCGGGAAGCGGATACGTCCCTTCCTGTTCGATGGGGTTCTGCGTTGCCAGTACCAGGAAGGGACTCCCTAAGGGGAAAGTCGTTTCTCCAATGGTAATCTGCCGTTCCTGCATGGCTTCCAAAAGAGCGCTCTGCACTTTGGCCGGCGCCCGGTTGATTTCGTCTGCAAGGATGATGTGGTTGAATATGGGCCCTTTCTTGATCTCAAAGGCAACCGTATCCGGTCTGTAAAACTGGGTCCCCAGGATATCCGCGGGAAGGAGATCGGGCGTAAACTGAATCCGCTGAAAAGAAGTCCTGATGGACGCCGCAAGGGACTTCACGGCTGTCGTTTTAGCCAGCCCGGGAAGGCCCTCCAGCAGGATATGTCCATCACACAAAAGGCCGATCAGAAGCCTTTCAATAAGACGTCTCTGGCCTACAATCACCTTCTCCATTTCAGCGATGATCTTTCGAAGCACCATGCCTTGCTTTTCAACCTGTTCCGTGATTTCACCGATATCCCTGCTCACGTCTTTTTCCTCCCTGAAATCGATTAAAGAAAATAGAAACTCGAAAATGGAAACTGGAAAACCCCGGATCTATACGGAAGGATCTCCATTACATATAACCAAAGGATATTGCCGAGAGGTTCTCAGAGGGGAAAGGGATAAACACGGGGAGGGATGAAAAAATGTGAAGCAGTTCGGCTTCAGCCATATAGAAATATACTTATCCTGGAAACCTGCAGCAATATCTGTTTCATGAAATAAGTGGTCGGGACGACTGGATTTGAACCAGCGGCCCCCGCGTCCCGAACGCGGTGCTCTACCAGACTGAGCCACGTCCCGACATGAGCCCATTCATTTTTTTACTTTAAACGGTGAGTTTACCCTATCTTGATCTGCAAAGCAAGAACAAATTACTCACGGTTTCAAAAAAGTCTAACACCCCGGACAGATTACAGATGCTCTATGATAATCTTGATGAAATTATCCATAATCTTGGCAGTGGCGCCCCAGATAAGATCCTCCCGGTATTTGAAACCCAATGTATTGAGCGTCATCCCGTCATACTCCACCAGATGCATTTTCTCCTTTATGTTTTCGGGAAAAAACCGGCTCAGAGGTACCTTGATAATGGAATCCACTTCCGCCCGGTTGAGACTCAGATCGTAAGGATAAGGAATGAGACCCACAAAAGGATGGACAACAAAATTAGACACCATCGTGAGTGTGTCGTCGATTCGCCCCAAAATATCTACCTGTTCCCTGTAAACGCCAATCTCTTCGAAGGTCTCGCGAAGAGCGGTATCCTTAACAGACCTATCTTCCTCGTCAACCCTGCCGCCCGGAAACGATATCTGCCCTTTGTGGTGCGCTACAGTATCGGTTCTCCTGGTAAACAGCACACGGCACACCCCATTGTCGTTAAACAGCGGAATCAGAACACCCGCATGCCGGTACTTCGACTTGTCGTCAGGGATGAGCTGCGGTTTCCTCTCCCTCAGAATCTTGCGAATATGGTCTGTCAGACACACTTCTTCCGGCATGTTCATATCGTACCGTACGTATTCACATATTTGTCAAAATCCGCCTTTGTTTCGTCTCCCATGGGCATATAGGCCCCGTTAATCAATACCGGTTCCCCTTTTTTATGGAGGTAATCCACCACCTCTCTTATGCCGGCCACGGCAATAACCGGGACCCCGCTTTTCGACACGAAATCCTTGACCGCATCGGCCCCTTTCTGTTTGAGAACCACGTCTCCTCCCGCATCATAAACGGCGGTTGTCTGCTGCCTGTCAATACATATCCCGATTCCCGCAATATGCACACGGATATTCCTGTTGCGGCATTCGGAACCAATTTTATCCAGGAGATCATATTTGGTTTTCATGGATGTTGCAACATCATCCACAATGAAAATGCGACATCCGTCAAAAAAAGTCCCATTTACGAACATGCTTTTGGTTTTGCTTCCTTCACCGTGTGTCTTGGCCTCTTTTCGATCGTACTCAAAATTCAGATCGATGCCGTACTCCTGCCACAGGGCGATGGAAGTCGCCAATGCGATGGTACTTCCTTTATAAGAAGGACCCAATATAATATCTGTTTCCTTCACAAGTCCTTCGGAAACCATCATGGCCGCAAAAAAAGATCCCATTTCAATGCTGAGGCGGCCGCTTCTGAACATGGCCATATTTACAAAATAGGGCGTCGGACGGCCATCTTTCAATACCAGTCCCTCATCAAAAAAGAGGGCGCCTGTTCCGGCGATAATCAGGGACAGTTTTTCCTTGTAATCCTCCATCATGAACCCTTCCTAACCCGGAGATACCGGGGAAGAAAAGAGGCCCTCGAAAACACCCGGGGCCTCGTCAAAACATTTATTGACACGCATTTTCTCTGAATGAACCCGCTGAAAACCCTCCAGCCTCCGGCAATCAACTGCTCCCTTCCTCCAACTGTTTTGATAGAAAGTTGACCTGATAACGCATTGTTCGATCTGTCTTGATTTTTCGGTCAACCACTTCGGCGGCATAAACCACCGTAGAATGGCTCCGGTTTATTCCCTTGCCGATCTCTTCGAGTGTTTCATCAGAGTGCTTCCTGCACAGGTACGAATAGATATTGCGCGGATCTCCATAGATTTTTTTCCTCGATCTTGAGCTGAGCATATCGGCATCTATCTTATAATAGGTGCAAACCATCTGTTTGATGCGTTCGGACGCCATGGAGGAACTTGGTGCAACAAGGGTGTTGACAACGTCTCTGGCGGAATTGATGTCCGGTATTTTTCCCACCAGTTCGGACTTTGCCCTGAGGCATTTCAGCGCGCTTTCCATCTGACGGACATCAAGTTTCAGACGGGACGCTAAAAGATCCATAACATCTTTGGACAGGGAGATGTTGAGTGCAGACGCCTTCTCCGATAATATTTTGATCCTGGTTTCATAATCCGGTCCTGCAATCGTGGTGACAAGCCCGGAAGTCAAACGGGAGGATAACTCCTTGGACATC
>DUZB01000121.1 GCA_013349725.1 Deltaproteobacteria bacterium
TTTGAACTGGTGGCAAAGACAGGGCCGACTCCCACGTAATCAGCGCCGCCGGTATAGCAGAGCATTGCTTCGTCAAGGTTTCCTGCGGACCCGCCGATAATCTTGTCCTCTCCAAGAAGCTTCCGGGCCAGCGAAAGGGGGAAGTCATCCTGCCCCAGGTGAACACCATCCGCTTCGGAAGCCATGGCCACATCGATACGATCGTTTACAATAAAAAGAGCATTTCCTTCAGCGCAAAGCCGTTTCATTTGAGAAGCAATGGAGATCATTTCCCTCGTGGTTCCCGTTTTCTGTCGGAACTGGATGACGCCGGCCCCGCCTTCAATGGCCATTCGAGCCAGTTCAACATGGGAAAAGCGGTCCTGGAGAACCGTGTCCGTAAGTATGTGAAGCCTTCCTGTTTCTTTTTTCATATCCCCATCCGTCTTGTTGCGCAAGGAGAAGTGAGCCTTGCGTCTCTGGAAAAAACATGGGAAAGAGGGCATTCCATGAACCCCGGTGCACTGTAGCAGATATGGTATTCCATGGAAAGGAAATTAAGCAAAGAAGAACGTAAGATGACTTGAAAAAGTGAGAGGTTTTCATTACACTAATGGAGTGGAAGTGGGAGACTGACCGGAGGACGCGCGGGAGGGAGAAAATCAAAGGATATTCTCTATCTGATTGCTGAGACGAAATGGAACCAAACATCAGAAAAAACCTCTCTTTTGCCCTGTCCAGCGGCCTGTTGTTGGGTATCCCTTGGGTCATCCCCTCCTTCTTCTTCCTAATCTTTATTGCTTGGGTTCCCCTATTTCAACTGGAAGAGGATATCCGCCACAACCGGAACCGTTATGCCTTGTTCAATTACGCCTTTGTTGGTTTTCTCCTCTGGAATATTCTGGGGTCCTGGTGGATTGTACAGGCACAATGGTTGGGGGCCATATGCATCATCCTGGCCAATGCCCTCGTACAGGCCCTCGTGTTCTGGTCGGCGAGCCGCGTGCGAACTATCCTGAAAGTTCCCTTGTTGTTCCCTTTTCTGTTCATCTGGATGGGGTACGAATATTTTCATAACATCTGGGACCTGGCCTGGCCCTGGTTCAACCTGGGAAACGCCCTGGTTACGGCGCCAAGACTCATCCAATGGGTTGAATTTACCGGTGTTCGTGGCGGGAGCCTCTGGATCATTCTGACAAACTTTGCCGTTTTCAAGGCGTATGCAATCTATCAAAAAAGGGGGTTGGTTCCAATGGCGCCGGTTGGGGTGGGGATCGTCCTTCTGTTATTGGTCCCCTCTTTTGTATCGTATCAAATCTACCGCAATGTTCCTGAGGGGGGAGAAAACGTCAACATAGCCCTGATTCAGCCCAATCTCGATCCGTACACGGAAAAATTTGTACCGGAAAAACAGGCTCGCCACCTGGAGGAGTTTTTCAGGACTGCGGAGAGCCTCTGCGATGACGAGACCCGCTACCTCTTTGGCCCGGAAACCCTTATTGTGGAACAGATTGACGAAAAAAGCCCCCTGGCATCGCCACATTACCGCCGATTAATGGATTTCCAGCAGAAACACCCGGAACTGACTATCCTTTTGGGGATACACAGCTACCGGAAACTGGATGGGGAGATCCCTCCGGGGAGTCGTTTTGACCAGGAAAAAGGTTTTTACTACGAGGCCTTCAATACGGCGCTTTTCCTGGCGCCTGGCGCCGCCCCACAGTTTTATCACAAGACCAAGTTGGTTCCCATTTTCGAGCGGATGCCCTTTGTGCAATATCTGGGTTTTCTGGGACATTTCTCCCTGGAACTTGGCGGATATAACGGCGCCTACAGTTACCGCCAGGAGAGTACCCATTTTGAATCATCTGACGGTTCCATAAACATCCTGCCGATCGTTTGTTTTGAATCGGTATTCGGGCCCTATTGCGCACAAAACCTGACACAAAAAAAGGGCTTTATCTGCATGATCACAAACGACGGATGGTGGAAAAATACGCCGGGTTATCGTCATCACTACAATTTCAGCCCCATTCGTGCCATAGAGTGCCGCCGGGATCTGGTTCGCGTGGCCAACACCGGCATTTCCGCACTTATCGATGCAAAGGGGATGGTGATTGCGCAAACCCCATGGTGGAAAAAGGCCACACTCACAGGACAGATTCATCTCCGACATGGACGTACTTTTTATGCCCGGCATGGAGATTATCTGGGACGGATTTCCCTGGCCTTGGGAACCCTTTTAATTATATGGGGCGTTATTCGGAGGCTTCGGAAAGGATCTGATAATGCATCATACGGTTCATGACACGTTCATCGCTAAGACCTTTATGCGCTGGATGGCGATAACCTCTTTAAAATCTCAGGATGGAAGGCCGCGGGGCAAAGGCCCGGTATTCCAAAATACGTCATTATCGCGGCGCCCCACACATCCAATTGGGATTTTGTCTACACCATCTGTCTTGCATTCATCCTTGAAATTGATCCCATGATCATGATGAAGCGTGCCTGGTTCCGTTGGCCCATGGGAACCTTTCTGCGTTGGTTAGGGGCTTTTCCCGTTGACCGCTCGGGATCGCACAACGTTGTTGTTCAGTCGATCGAAACCTTTAACAAACATGAGAGGATGGTGATGGTGGTTCCTCCTTCGGGAACCCGCAAGAAAGTCACGCACTGGAAGTCCGGATTTTACCATATTGCCAGAGGCGCGGGTGTCCCGGTCGTGATGGGGTATCTGGATTATAAACATAAGGTGGGGGGCATCGGGCCGACGGTTCCTGTCACNGGCCATATGGAATCGGATATGAAGGCCATTCGAGATTTCTATGGCGATATTCAGGGGAAATACCCCGGGAAGAAAGGTGATGCCTTTGTCTTTTCAGAATCGAAGATGCTTCGGTAAGTGTTGGGGATTGGGCAGATCCGAGATATGATAGCCCCATGAAAAGTCGAAAATCATTCGTTTTCGTCATTCCCGCGAACGCGGGAATCCAGGAACATCAAACGCTTATGGACTCCCGCATCCGCGGGAGTGACGGCCTTGGAGACTTTTTAGGGAGCATCAAGATATATTTTGTTAAACCTATATCTCCCTTTCTGATTTTCAGTATTTGGCAAAAGGGGGCTCCGGGAAATCTTCCACCAGTTCGATCAATCGCATTTCACCGGAAGAGAGGGCCTCTGAAAGGGCGTCCTGAAGCTGATTCGGGGATGTCACCCGGCATCCGCCAACACCGTAGGCTCCTGCCAACTGGACAAAATCGGGGTTTGTCAGCTTGGTCTCGTGTTCGTGGTGGTGGAATATGTTTTGAAGATATCCGATGATGCCAAAGGATCGGCTATTGACAACGATCAGGGGGAAATGGATGCCGTGCCTCATGCAGGTAGCCAGTTCCTGCGTGCTGTAAAGGAAACCGCCATCGCCGATGACTGCCACAACCGGTTTTTCAGGAGGCAGCGATTTTGGCCCCCACGGCTGCGGCAAACGCGAAACCTATGATAGAGGATCCCTTGGCGCCCATCCATCCNCCGGGGATATAGGAAGGATAGAAATATTCGGACCAGTACCCCAACAGGGTGTTGTCCGCCACGAGGGTGCTTTCCCGGGGCATGACGGCCCGAATGGCCTTCAGGTATTCCAGCTCGGAATGTTGCTTCCCTATTTGGGAGGTCTCTTCCTGCCGATTTAAAACAATCTCTTTCACGCGGGCCTTGCGCTTTTCCTCATCGGGCAAGGGGACAATCTCTGCTATCAGCCTCCTTACGATCTGCACAAGATCACCGGTGAGGGCGATCTCCGCCGGGAAGTTTTTGTCGACCCACTGATCGTCCCAGTCCACGTGGATGAGCCGGGGCAATAGAAGTCCCCTTCTTTTGGCATCCACTTCCCTGAGCCGGGTGCCTATGGCCAAAACAAGGTCGGAGGAAACGACGGCCTCCCTTATGACACCGCGCCGGGCGCAATTACCCAGGGCAAGGGGATGGTCATCGGGGATCATTCCCCGCGCGTTCGTAGTGAAAAGGACGGGGGCCGTCAGGTTTTCGGCAAGGGTGACCAGCTCCCGGGAGAGCCCGGCCCGTAAAGCGGCCGTTCCCACCAGGATCATAGGATTCTGTGCCTCGCGGATGAGAGCTACGGCCTTTTTCAGGTCTGGCAGGGGCGCCGGATTCAGGGAGGCCGTCCCCGCGGGCCGGATTTTAGTCTCGGCTTCCATGGTGAGTAGGTCCGTCGGGATTTCCAGATAAACAGGTCCGGGCCTTCCGGCGAGCGAGGTTTCCAGAGCCATGCGGGTCATGCTCTCCACGTCGGATATGGCCCGAACCGCAAAAACTCCTTTGGTAACTTTCTGGAAAATTTCTTCCTGCCCCATTACTTCGTGAAGGATGCCCAACCCTTTCCCAATTTTGACGGAGGAGATGTTGGTGGCGATCACGAGCAGTGGTACACTGCTGCCAAGGGCTTCCTGAAGGGCCGGAACGGTGTATCCGGCACCTGGACCTGTNGAAGNGATTACNACCCCNAACCTGCAGCTCTCCCTGGCATAGCCATCGGCCATATGGGTTGCGGTGCTCTCATGGCGGCAGAGGATATGCTTGATGGCGGGCTCTTTTCGCAATGCCTCATAGAGGCCCAGGTTGTGGATGCTGGGAATCCCGAAAAGAACTTCTACACCCGTTTCTTTCAAAATCTCCACCACCAGATCAGCCACTGTCTTCATGAAATCTCCTCCCGTTTTTCCGCCCCTTAAAATAGGTTGCCTTTAGGGTTTCCTTCCAGTATTCTAGTATGGTACACCATAAATGTTGCTGATGCAAGCGCATAGGGTATTGGGAAAAATATGCGGCGAATGGATGCCGCAACACGTGCAGAGGTGAAGAGATGGAAAAAATGTTTGACGGAAAAAAGACAGCGAAGCTGGGCACGAAAAAGAAGCCTGCGGTTGTTCGTGTGCAAACGGAAGAGCGGTTGAAGGAGGTCTCCTCCATATTCGAAGAAAATGACTGGACGTTTGTTATGGCGCTGGCGCCGGACGAACCGGAAGATATCGCCGATCTGGAGATATTGTTGAACACCCCGAAGCCGGTCAAGGCGGAAACAAAGATCGGACGAAATGAACCCTGTCCCTGCGGAAGCGGAAAAAAACATAAGAAATGCTGTGGAGGACAGTGATGAAGGAAAGAAAAGATTTTCAGGCAAAAAAGGAATTGACGGCCGTTTGCGGGCTGTTCTGCCCCTCCTGCACTGTCTATATCGGTACGGCTGAAGATCCCGATAGGCTCAAAGTCATTGCGGACCATTATGGCACCGGGGCCGAGGTGTGGGAATGTCATGGATGCCGGTCGGGAAAGCGGAGCTATTTCTGTGAAAACAAATGCAAAATGGTGGCTTGTGCGGCGGAAAAGGGCATAGATTTCTGCGGGGAATGCGAGGAATATCCCTGCGAGGAATTGCGGACATTTCAGAAGGAAAGGCC
>DUZB01000300.1 GCA_013349725.1 Deltaproteobacteria bacterium
CGGCAACTGCACTCATTTATAAAATAGGGAACGAAAAGGTACCAGGCAAATTATTTTCTTGCCAAAGATTCCTACTCGATTAGACTATTTCTTTTGTTAGCCAGACGTAGCGCTGAACACTGAGTTCTGAACCTGCGAACGGCTACCAACGACGATGCGTCTCAGGTTGGTTTCCTCCGGGCTTCTTCCACGAGAAGTTCATTTTTCCCGGATGCTATCCCGGAAAAGTTTGACGACCATCCTATTGCTGCTTATCGACTGCTTCCCGAATCTTTTCTCAGAAGTATTCGCGATCTGAATTCGGGAGTCAGCGCCTCCCGAATTTGCGGATAAACAGAATAGAAAAGCCGGAATCTTCGCAATTCTCGGGCATTACTTCGCGGAATATTAAATCGGCCCAGCTCTTCGGAAAGACGGTTCAGTAAAAATTCACAGTACTTCGCTCGATCTTCCCCGTGCTGCTCGTATTCCCTTATATACAAACCAATCAGCCAGTTGCGCAGTGTCAGACTAACGTTAACCGCCCGCCCTGCCTGTGCAGTCAATTCCTCATGTGCCTGCCGGACAGACATCACCAGCTTTTCAAAATCCCATTCGTTTTTATCCGTNTTTATTCGCGGCTTCACTCCAGTTCAACCCTCGTTTCCTCAGAGATGTCCATAAAAGACTGAATAACTAAGGAAGAAGGTCATCTTTCTCCAGCACATACCCCAGCCAGACATCGGTATCCCTGATTCTGGATATCTGCCTGGAAAAGTCCACGACCGTGAGTTTCAGTTGGTATGTCTTCCAGTTTTCCTCGTAGTAATCACGCATGACTGAAAACAAAGTAATAGTTGCTGGTTGTTGGATTCTTAATGCTGCAAGCTTGAAACTCGGTATTGGGGACCATACCACACGAAATAAGCCACCCCGATGAAATATAGAAGAAGAATGCGTTTCATGGGGCAGGCAGACCCACACAGACAGACACAGACATACTGAAAAAAGTGTAAACTACTTTTGTTATGCATTCCCACACGGGTGTAATTCATGGCTGTTGGTTAACGGCAGCGATTCGTTCCTTATCACCGGGATTTGAAGATCAGGTTTCAGGTGTCAGGTGTCAGGAGAGAGGAACGTAAGGACAGAAACCCAACCTGAACACTGACACCTGACACCTGGATAAATTTAAGCTAAATTACCAACAGGCTTGGTTCTTACGTGGTCCATTAGATTTATTTTCTTACTCATAATCTTACTCGTAATCATAATCGGGCAGCTCTGAAATAGGCCGTAAAAGAGTAAGATTATGATTACGATTAAGATTATGACCTTCGGAACGTACTCTCGACTAAATTGGATCAAGTGGGCGAAATTAGAACCAGGCCCATTTTTTCCTTGACACGTAGTTACGATATAGCTAAATTGTGATCACATTGTATCAAAAATTGCAGATATTTTCTTTTAGTTTAGAAGGGGAAGAAAATGAGGTACGCAGAGACAGGGTTTAATTTAGAGATTGATCTATCCCGAGGCAACATTGAGAGGGTAGAAACAGACCCAAGAGATACCGAACTGTATCTGGGAGGTCTAGGTACGAGCGCCAAGATATTATGGGATAGGGTTCCCCCTGAAGTGGAGCCTTTTTCTCCTGATAATCTGCTTATATTCAGCGCCGGTCTTTTATGTGGCACACCTGCCACCGGCTGCAATCGTACCATTGTTTCCACCATTTCTCCCCAGACCAGATTAATGGCATTTTCAATGATGGGCGGTTTTTGGGCGCCCGAATTAAAATATGCCGGTTATGACAAAGTGATCCTTCGCGGCAAGTCCCCCAATCTGGTCTATTTGTGGATAAAGGATGACAAGGTAGAAATACGTGACGCGGCTCATTTGCAGGGTAAAGGCGCAGTCGAAACAGCGGAACTTATCCGACAGGAGCTGAAAGAGCCGAAAGCCCAGGTGGCGGCCATTGGCCTGGCCGGTGAAAACAGGGTCTACTTTGCTTCCATTGAGCAGGGCAGGTCCAGCGCCAGTAGAGGCGGAATAGGCGCCGTTATGGGAGACAAAGGGGTAAAGGCGATCGTTGTTCGTGGCACAAAGGACCTCAATGTAGCCCAGCCGGCTGAATACCTGCAGCTTTGCACCGAAGTACTGGAATATATGAAGATCCGGAATGAAAATCCAGTTCCGGGGGTCATGCCCATTTTAGCCGGGCTTGGATCACCGCAAGAGATGAAAGTGCATGATGAGAAGTGGCACACCGAAAATTTCATGTGGGGAAATTCCCGCACTCGCAGAAAAGACTTCTGGAACGAAGAGATCGCAAAGGAGTGGTTTGAGACCATGGAAACCATGCGGACACGGTTAATCAGTTGTTTTAACTGTCCGATGACATGCGGGGCAACCATTTCCCCCCCGGGGCGTCCAACCTATATGATGAAGTGTTTCACAAAACTCACCTACACCATGGCGGCCATGTCGGATCTGGAATTTGGTCTGGGTATCGCTCAAAGTGCAACGGAGTATGGAGTGGACGGATTTTCAGCCCCGCAGGTAATGGCCTTCGCCCTTGAACTTTATGAAGACGGTATTTTGACGGACGATGATTTTCCTGGAATGCCGTCTGATAACGAGGGGAGATTTTACTGGTTGCTTGACAGAATCGTTCGGCGGGAAGGGATAGGGGATGTTTTGGCCAACGGCACCTATTGGGCAGCCAAGGAAATCGGTAAGGGCGCAGAAGCATATGCCCATAATAATATCAAGAAACATGAGCAGTTGCCTCTCAAACTGTCCATGCTGAATCCCATCTATTTTCTTATGTATTCTACCGGGGAGAAGATCAACATCACCCAGATTGAAGGGCAATTCCCCCAGGCGCCTTTCCCTACGAGAGAGGAAAGAGAAGAGTTTGTAAAGGATTGGTTCCATGTCCCGGATGAAAAATTCAAGCAATATTTTCTGGATTGGGAACTGCGCGGAGAAAACTCAATCCCCTATTATCCGACAGTTGAAATGAGTTGTGATATTGTTGACTGGCAAGAGAGGATGCACTACATCGATGACGCCCTTGGCATGTGTGCCGGGTTGTCGTCATTTCCCCTGAAACCGCCTTATCATATACACAATTACCCGAAATTTATTTCTTCAGGGGCCGGGATCGATATGGATGAAGAAAAACTGACGAAAGCCGCCAGGAGATACCGGACTCTGGTCAGGGCCATCAACATCAGAAGAGGCATGAGAAGAAAAGACGACAAGCCACCTGAAGACCATTGGAAGAAAAGATTTCCCGAGCTTGAGAAGGAGCTTCTGGATACGTATTACAAATACAAGGGGTGGAATAACCAGGGTATTCCGACTAAAGAGTCCTTACATGAATTGGGACTGGATTACGTATCCGAAGACTTCGAAAAGAGGGGGATCTATAAAGATAATGGCGATACTCCTTCCGAAGAAACCTCGGCGGAAAAAGAGAAGGAGGTGTAGCCGTGGGTGAGAAAAAAAAGAAAATCGTGAAGACCATAAAAGTTGATGCGGATAAGTGCAATGGTTGTCGGGCCTGTGAAGTCATCTGCTCCGCCTTTCACGCAGCTCCGAAATACAGCAGCAATAACCCGGCAAGAGCCCGTATCAAGGTGAATCGCCACCCGCTGAAGGACATCTATGTTCCTGTATACGCGGGGGAATATACGGCTGCCGAATGTGCGGGCCGAGACAAATATACAATTGATGGAAAGGAATACGAAGAGTGCGCCTTCTGCAGGGCTTCCTGCCCATCCAGGGATGATTTCAAAGAACCCGATTCCGGCCTTCCTTTGAAATGCGATATGTGTGAGGGCGAAGAAGAGCCCTTGTGTGTGAAGTGGTGCATGGTTGATGCTCTGACTTACGAAGCAAGGGAAGAGGAAGTAGAAGAAGAAGAAAGCCCCGAAGAGATGGAGATCGGACTGGAAGCCTTGGCAAACAAGTATGGATTGGACAAGATAAACGAATCCATTGCCCGCATGTCCATGTCAAAGAAAGGCTAAAAATAAAGAGGTTTAAGAAAGATAGTGGAGACTGTAGCCGACTACAAAGAGATCGTAGACGTCATCAAAGCGAGCGGTGGAGACGCCTTCAAAAGATGCTTTCAATGCGGATTATGTGATACGGTTTGTCCGTGGAACAGGGTCAGAAACTTCAGCATGCGCAAGCTGGTCAGACAGGCGACGTTCGGTTTTACCGAGATCGAAAGTGAAGAGATGTGGCTTTGCACGACCTGCGGAAGATGTCCTCAGCAGTGCCCCAGAGACGTAAAACAGATCGAATCGGGAATCGCCCTGCGCAGGGTTGCCACGGAATATGGGGTCTTTCCTGATTCCGTCAAGCCTATCCGCGCCGCGAGCGGAAGCCTCATCGGCGAGGGGAACCCTCTTGGCGAGGAACGAAAAAAGAGGGCGGATTGGGCAAAAGGCCTTTCTGTAAAAACATTCACCGAGGACATGGAAATTCTATATTTCCCCGGCTGCTATCTCTGCTATGACCCGAGATTGAAAAAGGTGGCTGCGGCCACAGCGAAAATTCTCAACGCCGCAGGGGTGGATTTCGGAATACTGGGCGCCAAGGAGAATTGCTGTGGAGAAAGCATCCGCAAAACGGGTGATGAAGAATTATTCAAGCGCCTGGCCAAAGAAAACATCAAAACGTTTATCGATAACGGCGTGAAGAAGATCCTGGTTTCTTCCCCTCATTGCTACCATACCTTTAAAAACGAGTATCCCGAATTCAGGGTAAACTTTGAAGTGGTTCATATCTCCCAGTATTTATTCGAGTTGATGAATGAGGGAAGGCTTGAGTTCACCAAAGAGTATGGGAAGAAAATAACCTATCATGACCCCTGTTACCTGGGCAGACATAACGGCATATTTGACGAACCCCGGGAGGTCCTGAAGAAGGCGCCCGGTTTAGAGTTGAATGAGATGCCCGAGTCTCGAATAGATAGTCTCTGTTGCGGAGGGGGAGGCGGCAGAGTTTGGATGGAAACCCAAAAGGGTGAAAGATTCGGGGACCTCAGAATAGAACAGGCGATCGGGGTCGGGGCTGAGCTGCTGGTTACTTCCTGCCCCTATTGCATTACCATGTTTGAGGATAGCAGGATAACCATGGGTGTCGACGAAAAGATAGAAATCAAGGATATTACGGAAATCATACAGGAAGTCCTATAGGGAACCCTAAAAATCTGATAAGGACATAGAGAAGTGGAAAAAGAACAGATGGTACAGCTTTGTACAAGTTTCACGGACCGTAATTTTGGCGATGTGATGGTCGTCGGTGGAG
>DUZB01000161.1 GCA_013349725.1 Deltaproteobacteria bacterium
AAATTCCGTAATGCAGGTGCAGATGGCCTCAAAATCTTTCATGGTAAGAAGCGTTTCCTGGTCTTCAAATTCCCGCGTTACAATCAAAAGATGGTGGTGAATGACATTGAATTTGTTGAGAAGACAGAGATGGGTCCTGGAAATATCCGCTACGAACATCTCTTTCTCGTAAGGAAGAAACGGGTTTGGTTTTTCGTTGTCGGCGATTTTCCCACCAAGTAATCCTTTTTCTTCCGCTTTCCTGGCAAGATTCGATATCATTCGAACCTGAAAATCCACGCCTGAATCTTTCACAACGGCGCTTTCCGTGATAATGGGCCTGAGTGCGCCGCTTCCCAGTGCCCGATTTGTGGTTTCAATGGTCTTTGCCATCAAAGAACCCCGTTCAAAGCAGATGTTCTTGCAATCCTTTTTCGTTGCCATCAGTCCTCAACCGTCATTTGTCATTCGTCATTCGTCATTCGTCACTCATCATTTGACTTTCGTTCTTCTGTTCAGCATTCCCTCCGGAACCACTGCCTTTTCCGGCCAGCCTTCGGGGATGAGCTGGTTCTGCTTTTCCCCCGTTTTCTCTTTAAACTGTCTAAGCTTTGGTCGCTTGTATTCTTCCCGAGGTTCCTTTGGTATCCTTCCGCTCAGGATCGATTCCGATCGCAAGCGTCTTCCGATTGTCCTTTCCATCAAAGTACCCAATTCCAGGATTCTATCTATGTCCACAGGCCCTATATCCACGCCCATTTCATCCAGCATGACGCACATGTCCTCCATGCTGGTGAGTCCCACGATATTGGGATCTCGATAGTAATAGGAGCCGGTCCCCGGGACAGGTGTCCTGTCTAAAAAATTAGCCGGTTGGCCTCCCGTTCCCCCCAGGGTTCCTTCGAAGATTTCGACACCGGCCTGAAGGGCTGCCAGCACATTGGCCATGCCCCAGCCCCGCGTCACGTGAAAATGGGCCACGTGCAGATCCGGATTGGGAATCTGGTCCAGCACCATGGAGAAATATCGGTAGACCTGGTCGGGCGGCGCTGAACCATCATGGTCAGCGTGTTCGATATCGTCGGCGCCTATGCTCAGCCACCGTTTCGTAAACTCCACCGCATCTTCCAGCTTCGTGGGACCGGATATGGGACTTCCCCAGATGGTGCTGACCGTTCCACACATCTTGATACCCGCATCCTTGCATTTCCGGATGCATCGTTCAGCCTCCCGCCAGTACTGGGGAAGCGTAGTGGCGCTGTTGGCAAAATGGTGCTCCTCGTCGGTTGAAACCATCATCAGGACGCGGTCCGGTCCGCAGTCTTTTTCCTTCAGCATAATGGCGCGGTCAACACCCGACTCCCTGATGGTAACGGCGGTCCATTCAATGGTTCCCGGGTCTATCCCCCGGGCGGCTAATCTCTTGTTGAAAATATCGGTTCTCACCCCTTCGAGCACTTCTTCCGCATCCCTGAACTGGGGCATAATCCTCGTATTTCCCAGATTTGTTACCTCCAGCCTCTGTATTCCAGCAAAGGCCAGTTCCTGCAGGTAGTAGATTTTAGCTTCCGTGGGAATCCATATTTCCTCATGCTGAAACCCGTCTCGCACCGTGATGTCCCCCAGGCGAACCTTTTTCGGCATTCTTGGATGGTCTTTGGACATATCGTATTGGCTCATTGGTTTCTCCTTTCTGTTCTTTCAGCTTCAAGATTCCGGCTCCCTGAAATCCGGCACACGCTGTTCTAACATGGCATTTAATCCCTCAAGAAATTTTGGATCCTGATAAAGGGCCGCATCCGCTTTCAGCTCTTCTTCTATGAAAAATTTCTCATCGTAGGAAGCAGGGTCAAACACTCCCAGGAGGGTATCGAGCGCTTTGATGGATTGGGGCGCCAGCGGTCTTCCAAGGAAAGAGATTTCCTTCTGAACCTCCCGCAATGGTCTTCGACGAATAGGCGCGTAATTTTCCGGGTCGATTCTTACGGCAACTTCCTCTGCAATATGTTTACTGGATGCCATATTCTTCCGACTGTTTTCATCCTTGCTTGGGATTTCCTGTTCCCGGCAGGTGGCCATTTCCAGACCTTTTGGCAGCAGATGAAGCCCTGTTTCGTAGTCATGTTTTTCTAAGAGTGCCTGATATTCCAGCCGATCGCGCTCCGGATCGATCGATTTCCCGCGTTTTGGAAACGGAAAAGCAATATCAACGACTTCATTATAAATTCCCATCTGCTTCAAGGAAAATGCACCCACTTCCCGCGCCGTCTTGGTCATGTATTCCGCATTGGTCATTCCCGCTTTGGTGACTACCCGAGCCATTCCCGCCCAGCCCGGAATAATGCCGATCATAGCTTCACTGAAACACATACCGCTTCTGGAGTCGCCCACGAGGTAGTCAGCCATGAGAGGAATCTCCGCTGATCCTCCAAACCGAAGCCCTCCCCCGCAGACTCCTACAACCCGTATCTGCTTCGCTGCGCTGCGGATCTTATCGTAGAGAATAATTCCTTTTCTAAGCCGGTCTTCCCCCCAGCTGAAAAGTGCATCAACCTCTTCAACCGACGCGCCCAGAGACTCCATCGCCTGCTTCTCCTTGAGTGTACGCTGGAGGTTGCTTCGGCTTTCTTTGAGATCGCCTCCCGAGTGAACGGGGTCATTAGGTCCGTAAAGAATCAGGAAGTCCAGGGTTTCGAGCTTCTCAAGGACTCGGTCCATGCCATTGTGATAAGCGTATAGCCCGGTCGTACTGACCTGATGCATGGGCGGATTCTGATAACAGAGGATGACGCCGGACTTTCCCTTATATAAGACTTCATCAATAATGAGATACGTATCTGCATCCTGCCATTCAAATAGCGGACTGACGTTTTTATATTCAGGAATGCTCAGGGACCTGACCAGCCCGATAGGTCCTTTCATAGATAAACTCCTTTTAGCGTGTAGATTCTACGATTCCTACTGGATGGACCTCTGAACCCTAATGGATCGCAGTGGTTTTGAAAAGGAAGGTTTTCCATAATCTTTACAAGATTGTAAAAATAACAGAAAATGACAGGAATGGCAAGAGAAGAAAAAAAGCCAAAGTCATTCCAGAACAATTTTTTTCAAAAGAAATCGGCGCCGATTCCTCCCGGCAAAGGAATAGACCTTTCACTGGCTTATGACTTCGGACTTTGTCCCACCGCCCAATGCCCACCGACTTTGGACATAGAACTTGGGACACTACCCACCGGTTTTTCTTCAAAGGATATTTGCATTTCGATCCGCAATCCATTAGACTATCAAAATTTGGGATATATTTAAGGAAGATCTCTTACCTTTTATGAAATCTGAAAGGGTGGCAATATGGAAGATCACGCCTGTAATTCGGTCCACGAAGTGAGCGACGGAACTTTTACGAAAACGGCGCCGGGGGGAAAACCGGCATCTCAAGCTCTGATCAAGGCGGCGCTCATCGGCGGCGGTAAAGAATGCAACGATTTTCTTGCCATGGCGAAGACGAACGGGTTGCTGCAGTTGAATATGGAGATCGTTGGAGTGGCTGACCCCGACCCGGAATCGCCGGAGATCGCCCTTGCCGGAGAAATGGGGCTTTTTACCACCGCGGATTTCACGGACCTGTATTCCCTTNCAGGACTTACCCTCCTGATCGCGTTTACCAATTCCAGGAAAATCAGTGAGAGGGTAATCCGGACCAAGCCTGAACATGTGGGTTTTATGGACCCACTGGGTGCAGAACTCCTGTGGAATCTCATCCGGGCTTCCGAGCACAAACTACATCTTTTCCTGGAATCAGCCCGGGACGTGATCTGCATAAAAGACCTTGAAGGCCACTATCTATACCTGAATCCTGCCGCATCCGATCTCATGGAAATCGATCGCGATGAGATTCTGGGAAAAAATGACCATGAACTATTTCCCGAACCGATCGCCAGGGCGATTACAGAACATGACAGACAGGCGCTTGCCCTTGGCAGTACCATGTTTTTTTATGAACGGATGTGTGTGAAAGACAGGGTTCGCCACTACCACACCCTGCGCTTTCCTATTTTGAACGATTCCGGAAAGATGATTTCCTTCGCCATTGTATCTCGAGACATGACCGAAAGCGTTGTATTGCTGGATGAAATCCGCCAGCACAAGGAATACATGGAAAACATCCTGGCCAATTCTTCGGATATGATCGTTACCACGGATCTTGAAGGCCGGACGGTAACGTTCAACCCTGCAGCGGAAAAAATGCTGGGATACCGACGGAATGAAGTCATCGGGGCAAACATTGAAAGCCTCTGGAAGGATCCGGAAGAGAGGCGAAAGCTCATGGAGGAAGTAAAACGCAGAGGTTCCGTGAGCAATTATCCCGCCACCCTGACGGCCAGGGACGGCCATGAAGTGGAAGTCAGCCTCTCGCTCTCTGAATTGCGGGACGCTGCGGGATACCTGCTGGGCACTGTGGGAATCAGCAAGGATGTAACGGAGGAAAATCGACTCCGCCGCCGGCTCCTCCAGCATGAGGCGGAAGTGGCATCTGTGGGGATATTTGCGGACCGTTCAGAGAAGAAAGATATGAAACCTGGGAATTAGTGCCGCCCCTCATTGGTCAGCGGGTTATCCAGTCTCTTTCATATCTTTGCAGCCAGATACAGGGGATAGTTCTGAATAACCTGGTTTCTGATCCTGCTCAGCGGTTTTTCTGATATCTTGACGGCCCTTTTCGGTGAGTACTTCAGGTTTTCTTCTCCACGCATCTCACATGATCTTTTATCATCCGGAATTAAAGGCTGCCGCAAGGAAGGGAACCACCTGCTTTTTTCGCGACATGACGCCGGGAAGTTCTATCATGCCTGCCGTGTTCACCGATTTTTTGAAGGCATTCGCCGCCAGGTCCAGGCCGTTATCGTCATGGACCAGTACCAGGCTTCTTTCCTCCAGGATATCCGTGAGCATCAGCACCGCCATGAACAGACCCGAGTTCCCTGCGGCTTTCCGCAGCTCGCAGCGCAGATCTTCCACAGGGGGCATCGATTTTTCAATGTCTGTCAGCTCGGTCTGTCCGATCCCGATCTCCTTGTCGCCGAAACGATAGATCTTCCAGTCGTGGTGCACCCACCAGGAAGGGGGCGGAGCGGGGGTCGGCATCCTTGCGCGGAAGAGGGCTCGGGCCAGATCACTGATCTTTTCACCGGCAATCTCCGCCAGCCATTCGGCGATGTTGCGGCTTTCCGCAGCTCGCAGCGCAGATCTTCCACAGGGGGCATCGATTTTTCAATGTCTGTCAGCTC
>DUZB01000298.1 GCA_013349725.1 Deltaproteobacteria bacterium
GCATAAACTGTTGTACATGACCAAGGGGGATGTCCCCGACGAGGAATTCGCCATTCCATTAGGCAAGGCGGATGTGAAAAAAGAGGGCGACGACGTGACCCTCCTCACCTATTCCTATATGACCCTGAAATGTCTGGAAGCCGCCGCACTTCTCGAAAAAGAAGGCATCAGTGTGGAAGTCGTTGATCTCAGGACGTTGAAGCCCCTGGATGAAGAGGCTATCCTGAAATCCGCAAGAAAGACAGGCAAGGTCATTATCGTACATGAGGCCTGTAAGCGGGGTGGGGTTGGCGGCGATATCGCAGCGATGATCATGGAAGAGGCCTATGATGACCTGGATGGTCCTGTCTTGCGGGTTTGCGGGCTGGACACGAACATTCCATACAACCTTGAGTTGGAAAAGGTCTGTATTCCAACCGTCGAGAACATCATTGAGGCAGTGATCAAGATCACATAATTCATAATCATTTTGAGGATGAGCATATACCATGGCGACAAAGATTATCATGCCCCAGGCGGGGCAGGACATCGAAGAAGGTCGAGTTGTAAAATGGCTGAAATCAGAGGGGGATACCGTTAAGAAAGGCGAACCCATCTGTGAAGTGGAGACAGAGAAGGTTGTCTTTGAGATAGAATCTCCAGGGGATGGTGTTCTCTATAAAATCATTGTGCCTGATGATCAGAAAGTGAAAATATTCGACACGATCGGGATTCTGGCAGACCCGAATGAAAAGGTGGACGTGGCCGTCTTTCTTGGGGAAGAAAAATCCGAAGAAAAAGGGGTGGATGTTTCCGACATTCGAAAAAGGCTGGGCAAAACGGAGGTCGTTGATACCGGCAAGATCAAAATTTCCGGAAGGGCGCGGAAACTTGCGGAAGAGAAAGGGGTAGATATTTCCGCCATAGAGGGGACAGGCCCACAGGGTCGTATCGTAGAAAAGGATGTGCTGCAGGCCGCTGAGGGAGTGGGAGAGGCCCGCGTGAAAATATCTCCTGTCGCCAGGAAAATGGCGGAGGATCACGGCATCCATGTGGATAAACTGAAAGGTACGGGTCCCGGTGGCAGAATCGTGAAAGAAGACGTATTGCAGGCCCTTCAAGACGCATCTGAAAAAAAGGCTGTTCCCGCACCCGCTAAAGGCCCCAGAGTGATCAAAGAAGTGATCCCCATCCGCGGTGTCCGCCGAGTCATTTTTGAGCGAATGCACCAGAGCCTGCAGCAAACCGCGCAACTGACCATCACCATGGAGGCCAATGCGGCAGAGTTGGTGCTGTGTCGAAAACTCCTGGGAGAAGGCCCCGAAGAGGAACGTATTCGCGTATCTTATAATGCCTTCCTTTTGAAAATCCTTGCCACTGTCCTGGCAGAGCAGCCCCATATAAACGCCAGCGTCATCAATGATGAAATCTGCTTATGGGAATCGATCAATCTGGGCGTGGCCGTGGATGTGGGAGAAGGTTTGATGGTTCCTGTCATCCGGGATGCCGACAAAAAGAACGTCGCCGTTATTCAGAATGAAATGGATGATCTGGTGACGAAAGCACGCTCAAAAAAACTGGTTCCGGACGATCTGCAGGGAGGCACATTCACACTGACCAATCTGGGATTCCTGGATGTGGAAGCCTTTACACCTATTATCAACCCTCCTGAAAGCGCAATTCTAGGCGTGGGAAGTATCGTCGAAAAGGCAGTGGTGGAAAATGGTGAAATCAAGGCCGGAAAAAGAATGATGCTGAGCCTTACCTTTGATCACCGCATTATAGATGGTGTAGCCGGAGGTCGTTTTCTCAAGAGGGTAAAAATGTACATCGAAAAGCCCTACCGCCTTATGGTTACTGGAAGTTGAGTTCTTACAGGTTATGATTGGAAGTCCTATTCGATTTGCAGGTATTTTTCCAAATGAATTGTGCCTAATTTATGTAGCACACGGCTAATTGATTTATCGGTTTGAAAAGCATCATAAAAGGAGGTGGAGAAATGCCATTAGTGGATGCAAAAAAGATGCTCCTGAAAGCAACTGCTGAAAAGTATGCGGTGGGCGCCTTCAATGTGACGAATCTTATTCAGTTGGAGGCCGTTGTAGAGGCGGCCACTGAGAGAAAAGCCCCCCTGATCATCCAGACATCGGTGTCGCCTTCAAAATTCCTCCGACCTGAAATTGTCTCCGCCATCTACAAGACCATCGCAAACTCGGCCCCCATTCCGATCTGCCTCCACCTGGATCACTGCACCGAGGTGGAATATTGCAAGACCTGCGCGGATGCCGGTTATACGAACATCATGATCGACGCTTCAAAACACGATTTCAAGGAAAACGTCCGGCAAACCAAAGAAGTGTGCGACTATTGTCACGCGTTGGGAAATATATCGGTAGAAGGGGAGCTGGGCACAGTCTCCGGAATTGAGGACCAGGTGAAGGTAGCGGAAGATGAGGCGGCATTGTGCGACCCGGGACAGGCCCTGGATTTTGTCGATGAGACCGGGATAGACATTTTTGCACCCGCCATTGGAACTGCCCACGGGGTCTACAAGACCAAGAACCCAAAACTCGATTTTGACCGACTGAAAGTCATCGGAGAGCTCATCAATGGAAAGGGCCCCAGGATCCCTCTGGTTATCCACGGGGGCACCGGGTTACAGCCTGACGTGGTCAAGAAACTGGTCTCTCTGGGGGGCTCTAAATTCAATGTCTCCACCGAATTGAAACACACCCTGATTGATACCTCTTATGCCTATATGGCCTCGCATCGGGAGGAATACAATCCCGGGAAAATCGACATGGCTGTCAAAGAAGCCATCAAGGGCAGAATCAACTACTGGATCGACTTGTTGGGCTGTGCCGGGAAGGCGTAATAACCGGTTTTCAGGATCTTCTTAATGAGTGTTGCCTCTGGCCAAAAAAAAGATCCGTTAGATCGAGACAGAAACCTGCGCACAACTATTTACCGCCCGCTACGCTCAAGACGCGAAGAACGCTAAGATATTGTTTTTTACCGAATCGGAACGGACGATTCGATAAACCAATCAGCCCTTCGGGCATTTTGGATAGTGGCTGCATTAGCCATGTGCCTTGGAGAATCACACAGAAACAAACGATGGCTGTTTTTTCGAATCGGCCGTTCCGATTCGAAAAAGGCTTTGCGTCCTTCGCGACTTTGCGGTTCGATTTAATTGAAGTTTCACACGAGAGGATGAGAGATGGAATCATTGAAAGCCATTTTTTTTGATCAGGACGGGGTTATCATCGATACGGAAAAAGATGGTCACCGGGTCGCTTTTAATGAAACGTTCAAAGCGTTTGGATACGATTTTGAATGGGATGTGGACCGCTACCAAAAACTCCTTCAAATTGCCGGCGGCAAGGAGAGGATGCGACACTACTTTCATGAGGAGGGACTTTTCTCTGACCTGAGCAGGGAAGAGGAGGACGGCTTCATCAAAGACCTCCACAAAAAGAAAACGGAGATCTTCATCTCTCTCATCGAAACCGGCAAGCTTCCTTTGAGAGCCGGAATTCGAAGGCTGATGCAGGAAGGGATGGAGCGAAACCTCACCCTGGGGGTTTGCACCACTGCCAACGAGCGGTCCGCCAATGCCATCGCCAGGGGAATCCTGAAGGAAATCGATTTCGCATTTGTACTTGCCGGGGATATGGTAAGCAAGAAAAAGCCCGATCCGGAAATTTACCTTTCAGGCCTTGAAAAAGCAGGCCTTGATCCCCACGAATGCGTGGTCATCGAGGATTCCAGAAACGGCATTCTGGCTGCAAAGGCTGCAGGCTTGTACGTGGTGGCCACCACCAATGTCTATACGGAGAATGAGGATTTGAGTGATGCGGACATCATTGTGACCTCCTTAGGTGACCCCGATGGAGAGAAAGGGGTGCTCAAGAAAGGTGACAAGGCGAAACTCAAATTCGACGGCGTTGTTCATGTGGACCAACTGATGGCATACTTTTCAAACTGATACGCTCTCCAGAAACAACTTTTTATCCCATTGAAATTGATGGTCCCGTAAAAAGTCAAAAATCACCCGTTTTCGTCATTCCCGCGAAAGCGGGAATCCAGGATTATCAGGTGTTTATGGACCCCCGCTTTCGCGGGAGTGACGGGTTTGGGGTCTTTTTTGAATAAGATACCAACTTTTCCTATCCTGATCTGGCCTCTTTTCTTCCTTTACATTCCTCAAAAACCGTTCATGCCGTTACGGTGAAATAAAAAAATACAGGTTAACAAAAAAACCCTTGACAAAATATTTTCATAGTGGAAAATGTATGAAACTATCTTTCATAATATGAAACGAAAGGTTGAATATGAAGCTTTCATCCCTTGACAAGAGCCTGCAGGTTATTGAGCAGTTAAGCAGAACCCCCAGAGGGTTAAGCCTTTCGGAACTCACACAAACCCTCGGTTATCCCAAAAGCACCATTCACCACATGCTCAGCACCTTTCTCCCCTACGATTATGTAAGCCAGGATCCGGAAACCAGGAAATACCGCCTGGGTTTCAGGTTCCTTTCCATCAGCAATATTATCCTGGACAATTTGGACATTCGAAAAATCGCCCACGAGCATCTGAGGGAACTGCATCAGAAATGTAATGAAGCCGTGCATCTTTATGTCCTGAGGAATGGNTACCTGGTCTGCCTCGATAANATNCAGANNCCNGGAGTGGGGGGGCTTTCGCTGGACACCTACATCGGCTTCAGGACCGATCCCCATGCAGCAGCCAGTGGNAAGGTGATCCTTTCAGAACTATCCCACAGCCAGATCGAGGAACTCTACAAAGACAGACCGTTAAAGGTCTACGGAAANAATACCATAACCTCTTTTGCACAGTTGTTCGAACAACTGGAAAACATAAAAAAGCAGGGATATGCCATTGATAACGAGGAGTATTATGAAGGCGCCCGGTGTATCGCCGCGCCCGTAAGGGCCGGAGGACGTATCGAGGCGGCCATCAGTGTAACCGGGTCCATTTTTTCCATGACCATGGATAGGATAACCCGGGAATTGTCCGTGCTTGTAACCAGTACTGCCAAAGCCATTTCCTCTGAAATGAGGTGGTGACATTTTTTTAAACATTCCGAGAAACAATATTTCATAATATGAAACACAAGGGGGGCTTTATGAAAGAAATCAGCATACACGGCAGGGGGGGGCAGGGATCTCTGGTTCTCGCCCAGTTCATGGCCATAGCGGCCCTGGAAG
>DUZB01000105.1 GCA_013349725.1 Deltaproteobacteria bacterium
TTTGCTCTCTTTCCGATTTATGGTCAACGGTTCCATCAAATAACCTCCTAATTGTTTCTTGAAGCCTGTCTTTTTTGCCAAGTGCTTATCTATTTATGAGGTTTGAAAATAAAAGTCAATGAGTAAAATGATAAAAGTTGTCGGCATCCTTCATTTTCTGGTATACGCTTCTTAGATGGTCATTCTTACCTGTTTTCTTTCAGCTATCCGGATTCCGGCGATATTTGTATTGCCAAANTACTTCTTGTGCTATATAGTAGCTACACTATAGCTTTAAATAGAATGAAATCTGCGTGAATTTTTTTCTTGAATACAATCAGTATGTCAATATCTTGGGGAGGTTTTCTTATGGATTTTGCACTTAGCGACGAGTTGCAGATGCTCAAGGAGATGGCGAGAGATTTCGCCGATGAAAAAATAGCGCCTTTTGCCGATGAATGGGACGAGAAACATTATTTCCCCTATGAAGAAGTAATCAAGCCGATGGGCGAACTGGGGTTTTTCGGCACCGTTATTCCGGAGGAATACGGTGGAAATGAAATGGGATGGCTGGCCGCCATGATCCTTACGGAAGAGATGGCAAGGGCATCCAGTTCAGTCAGGGTCCAGATCAATATGCAGGCCCTTGGATGCGCCTTTACCATATTCCGGTACGGCACGGACGAACTGAAGAAGAAATATATTCCGAAATTAGTCAGCGCCGAGTATGTCGGGGGTTTCGGCATTACCGAACCCAATGCCGGTTCCGATGTCATGGCCATGAAATCCACCGCCGAAGACAAGGGGGATTACTGGCTGCTGAACGGGTCAAAGACCTGGATATCCAATGCCGGCGCAGCGGATGCCATTGTGTATTACGCCTATACGGACAAGGAAGCAAGGGGCGGGGGGCTTTCGGCCTTTATCGT
This sequence comes from Deltaproteobacteria bacterium, assembly GCA_013349725.1. The sequence continues at coordinate 909 of DUZB01000105.1, forward strand.
CGAGCCCAAGAATTTTAACGGGGTTACAACGACAGACCTGGACAAGCTGGGAACCCGGTCGACCCCCACGGGAGAGGTTTATCTGGAAGATACGAAGGTCCCCAAGGAAAACATTCTGGGCAAACCGGGGGATGGGGCCAAGATTGTTTTCGGGTCTCTGAACCAGTCCCGCCTTTCCGCCGCTGCCGGCGGTGTCGGCCTGGCCCAGGCATGCCTGGACACCGTGACGGATTATTGTAAACAGAGGGAGCAGTTCGGCCAGTCCATAGGCCAGTTCCAGATGAATCAGGACATGGTAGCCCAGGTGACTGCAGAAATCGAGGCGGCCCGATTAATCGTCTACAAAGCGGCCTGGCAGAAAGACCAGGGAAACCTGGGGAATACCCTCGAGGTCGCAACCGCAAAATATCTGGCTGGAGAAATAGCGGCCAAGGCATCCCAGATGGCCATGAGAATCATGGGCGCCTATGGTTACTCGACGGAATATCCGGTGGCCAGATTTTACAGAGACGCCCCTCCTTATTATATGGTGGAAGGTTCAGCCAATATCTGCAAGTGGATTATTGCCCTGGATCAACTGGGAATCAGGAAGGCAAACAGATAAGGAGAAAAAAATGAAGCCGTATTTTGAGGAAATGACTCCTTTTGGAAAGGCGCTTACGGATAAGCAAAAAGAGGATACCAGAGAAAACGTTAAAGATATCAAAGAAGTGGAAAAACTGGTGGCCGCTGCGGTGGATGCCGTGAAAAACGCGGGCATGCCGGCGGAAATCATAAAAAAAAGAGGTCAGTTAACGGTGTGGGAAAGGATCGAATACCTTGTAGATCCGGGGACCTGGTGTCCTCTTCACACGTTGCTGAACCCGCTGTTTAATGAGGAAGGGACCACCGGCGTCATTGACGGCCTGGCCAAGATCAATGGCAAATGGGCCGTGGTCATAGGGTTCGACAACAAAGTCATGGCAGGGGCCTGGATTGCCGGACAGGCGGAAAATCAGCTTCGGGTGACCGATATCGCCAAAAGACTTCACATCCCGCTGGTATGGCTGGTCAACTGCAGCGGCGTAAAACTTCCGGAACAGCATGAAGTGTACGCAAACCGGCGTGGAAACGGAACCACATTCTTTCGCCATGCGGAACTGGAAAAACTGGGAGTTCCGATTCTGGCGGGCATTTACGGAACCAACCCGGCCGGCGGCGGATACCAGGGAATCAGCCCCACGATCCTTCTGGCCCATAAGGATGCCAATATCGCCGTTGGCGGGGGCGGGATCGTAAGCGGCATGAGCCCTCAAGGTTCCTTCGATGAAGCGGGAGCTGAACAGTTGATCGAGGCAACACGGCATTTTAAAGAGATCCCTCCGGGGAGCGTTCCCATCCATTTCAATTCCACCGGTTTTTTCAAGGAAGTGTATGAAACGGAAGAGGGTGTTCTGGATGCCCTCAAAAAATATATGGATATGATGCCTGCCTACCACCCGAATTTCTTCCGGGTTGCGGAACCCAAGGAACCCAAATTCTCCGGAGAAGAGATCAACCATATCGTGGCATTTAATCAGAAACGCAGCTACAGCCTGGACGAGATGCTCGCACGCCTTTTTGACAACAGTGAGCATATGGAGTTTCGGCCCGGATATGGCCCTGAGGTCTACACGGGGCTGGCCAAGATCAATGGTTTTCTGGTTGGATTTATCGGCAATCGTCAGGGATTTTTAGGGGCAAAATATCCTGAATATGCCCCCTATCCGGGGATTGGCGGAAAGCTCTACCGCCAGGGTCTGATCAAGATGAACGAGTTTGTCACCCTCTGCGGCAGGGACAGGGCGCCTATCGTATGGTTCCAGGATACATCCGGGATTGATGTGGGGGATATTGCGGAAAAACAGGAACTGTTAGGTTTAGGCCAGTCTCTCATCTATTCCATAGAACAGACGGACGTTCCCCAGATATGCATCGTTCTCAGGAAAGGAACCGCTGCTGCGCACTATGTCATGGGTGGGCCCACAGCCAATAATCACAACGCGTTTACCCTTGGAACCCCGACTACGGAGATCTACGTGATGCATGGGGAAACGGCGGCTGCCGCCTCCTTTGCGAGAAGGCTGGTGAAGGAGAAAGATGCAGGAAAGCCGCTGGGACCGGTTATTGACAAGATGAACAACCTTGCCAAAGAGTATCATGAGAACTCCAGACCCATCTATTGTGCCAACAGGGGTTTTGTGGATGAAATTGTCTCTTTTCCGGATATCAGGAAGTACCTCGTGGCCTTTGCCGGTTGTGCCTACCAGAATCCCACATCCATCTGTCCCCAACACCATATGATGATTCCAAGAATTATCAAAGGGTAAAGGAATTGTTTACGGTTTACAGTTGTCGGTTCACGGTTGAAAAACTGTGGCCCGGCAACCGTAAACGGGGCTTGGTTCTAACGTGGTCCATTAGATTTATTTTCTTACTCATAATCTTATTCGTAATCATAATCGGGCAGCTCTAAAATAGGCTGTAAAAGAGTAAGATTATGAGTAAGATTAAGATTATGACATTCCGAATGCGCTCTCGACTAATTGGATCAAGTGGGCGAAATTAGAACCAAGCCCCGTGAACGGCCACCCTACTGCCCACTCCCTACTCCCTACTGCTTACCCCTTACCCCTTACTCCCTTCTGCCTACTGCCCCCTCCCCACCGCCCCCTTTCCCGATGCCGTTTTACAAAAAGACCGGCAACAATCAAAAGGAAAAGGATACCTAAAAGAACCCCGCTTCCCATAATAAACCATTTGAAATAGATTGGTTTTTCCACGGTTATGACGTTGTCGGCAAGGAGACGCGAATGATGAGAGCGTTCGTTTTCGTACCATGCAACAACATGGAAGGGGAAGATCGTTTCATTATTGTCGGTAAGTTGCACTGGAAAACGCTGGAATTCTTCTGATTCGGGCGCAAGGCTTAGGGTTCCGTTGGGCTCGGGAGAACTGATGCCATCGGGGAGAAATAGCCGGGTTTTCAAAACCTTTTTTTCTTTTCCCTTATTCTTTACGTGTAGAAAGATGTCGCCTCTTCTGTCCCAGAAAGCTTTTCTGTTGAACTCCGGAGAGGTAAGTTCCAGAGTAAGGGATGGGTCGGAAGGCACTTTCTGGTCTGTGAGATAGGTTAGCGGGGCCATATGATAGACCCGGTGAGGAGCGCCGCTTTCTTCTTCAAAATCTACCCGGATCACGGCGAAATAGTCACCGGGTTTCAACCCCGGATCGATGAGTTCTTCCGCCACCTCTATTCTACCACCCGGGGGATTGTTTCCGAGTTTGTCGTATTTTTTCACGATATCCGCCAGAATCAGGGTGACGATGACATGGTAGGCCATAACGTCCCCATTGTTTCGGATATCCATATGGAGTTCCAGGGCCCCATTGGATTTCACGGTTTTCCGGCAGGTAATGGAAGTGGTGATGGTCCCTGCAAATGCGCAGAAGCAGAAGAAAATGAGGCCTGCTGCGACAACGAAGACGGTAGTCCAATACATTGATCGATGTTTCATCACTCAAAGGTCTCCTGTGTCAAATACGGGTGCTTGAGTGCAGTATAGGTGAAATGGATGGCAAATGTCAAAGCCGGGAAGGCCTTTATTCAAATACATAACCCGTCAATCCGCCTTGACACGACAGGCTCTATTCCTTACTATAGTGAACCTGACAAACATGACAAAAACAAGAGAAGATTTATCTGACCTGCTTGTACCCATCAGACGGCCCGATAGATCATCCATAGGGACGGGACGGTTGGTACAGGAACGATCCGTCTCAAGGAATAGAGCATGCAAGACATACGCAATTTCAGCATTATCGCCCACATCGATCACGGCAAATCCACATTGGCCGACCGCCTTATCCAGATCACCGGATTGGTGGAACAGCGGGACTTCCGGGACCAGATACTGGACAGCATGGATATTGAAAGGGAGCGGGGAATTACCATCAAGAGCCAGGCCGTTACGCTTCCCTATACGGACCCGGAAGGCCGTTCCTTTGCGCTGAACCTCATTGACACCCCCGGGCACGTGGATTTCTCCTATGAGGTCTCTCGTGCCCTTGCGTCCTGCGAAGGGGTGCTGCTCCTTGTGGATGCCGCTCAAGGGGTGGAAGCACAGACCGTGGCGAACCTGTATGCGGCTATAGAACATAATCTGGAGATCATACCGGTCATTAATAAGATAGACCTGATTTCCGCGGATATTGAACGGGTGAAGGAAGAGATAGAAGTGGACCTGGGATTAGACTCCGATATGGCCATCCTGT